>SMXR01000047.1 GCA_004356215.1 Alphaproteobacteria bacterium
GGTGAAGAATATGACGCGGTCGTGGTAGGCCGTGACCCCCTATCGGATATCGCATTGCTGAAAATTGAAGCAGGCGATGCCCTCCCCTATGTAGAATTTGGCGATTCAGACGCAATCCGGGTTGGCGAATGGGTCATGACCATTGGCAACCCGTTTGGCCTCGGCGGCACCGTGACCGCAGGCATTATTTCGGCCCGAAACCGTGATATAAACAACGGCAATTATGATGATTTTATCCAGACCGATGCGTCGATCAACCGCGGCAACTCCGGAGGCCCGATGTTCAACATGGCCGGCGAGGTTATCGGCGTGAACACCATGATTTTTTCCCCCACCGGGACCAACATCGGCATCGGCTTTGCGATCCCCTCAAACCAGGTCAGCCAGGTGGTTGACCAGTTGCGTGAATTTGGTGAAACCAAACGCGGCTGGATTGGCGTCACAATTCAGGCCGTGACCGAGGATGTCGCCGAAAGCCTAGGATTGGAGAATGATAATGGCGCCATTATTTCATCGATCGTCGAAGGTGGCCCGGCGGATACTGCTGGACTTATTCCCGGCGATATCATTATCGAATTTAAGGGTGAAGTAATTGAAGAAATGATTGAACTGCCCAAGGTTGTTGCCGATACCGAAATTGGCCAGACGGTGGAAATTGTGATCATCAGGGACGGTGATGAAATAGAACTGACCCTGGTCACCGGTGAGCTGAAAAACACCGCCCCGGCTGAACCGGCTCCGGTGGAAGAAGAGGAAAGCGAGCCCGCCCTGGAAGACAAGATTTTGGGTATGGTTTTGAAACCTCTCGACCGGGCGGCACGCGAGGAACGTGATATCCCTGAAGAGATTGAAGGGGTCCTGATTGAAAATCTCAACCGCAATAGCGAGGCGGCTGTGCGTGGCATTCGCCCGGGCGATGTTATTGTCCAGGTCAACCTGAAGAATGTTGATACAATCCGTGGGGTCGAGGAAGCTATCACCGGCGCCCGGCGCATGGATCGCAGTACGGTTTTATTCCGGATTTACCGGGATGGCAGTTATTTCATCATTCCACTGCCGGTTGGCAACGGCGATGAGTAACACTTAGGAAATAATTTTGAAAAGGCCGGGATTTCCCGGCCTTTTTTTTCATTGCTGAAACGTCGTTTCCCTGAACCCCAGGATATATAACACGCCTTTCAACGTGGAATACCGGATGCGCCCGGTGGCCGCCTCTTCAGCTATCGGTTTGCCGTGATAGCAAAGGCTGAGGCCGGCGGCTTTAAACATCGGGATGTCATTGGCGCCATCACCAAGGGCTATGGTTCTCTCAGGCTTTCCGGCAGACAACTTAAGTAAAAAATCCCGTTTGGCTTTACTGTCTATGATCGGCTCATCAACGGCGCCGGTTAAAACATCGCCCTCAAATTGCAACCGGTTGGCGCGGACATCATCAAAGCCAAGCGCCGCTTTGATCTGGTCGGTAAAAAAATGAAAACCCCCGGAAACCAGGGCGGTTTTAATGCCATTGTTTTTTAGGGTTTTGATCAGGGTCCGGGCACCGGGATTAAACCTCACGCGTTCATCAAAAACCTGCTGAAGTTGCCCCTTGGTGGCGCCCTTCAACAAAGCCACCCTTTCAAAAAGAGCCTCCTTAAAATCCAGTTTGCCTTGCATGGCTGCTTCGGTGATCGGGGCGATCTTGGCTTTAAGCCCCAGGGTATCAGCAATTTCGTCAATGCATTCCTGGGCGATGATGGTGCTGTCCATATCCGCCACCAGCAATTTTTTGGCGCGCCCGGCCAAGGGCTGGATAATGACATCAATAGGGGCCGAGGTGAGGTCGGCGGCGTCACGCAACTCCGCACCGGAAACCAACTTTCCATCATAGGTAAGGTCGAAAGCCTCAGCCCGGCCAAGCCAGTTTCTCTCAAGCGTTTTGCAGCCCAGATCGCCTAGCGCCTTACCGAGCTCCTCGGCATGGCTTTCCCGCAGTAGAAAGTCTTCTCTATTGGTAATAACTGTGGCAACGTGCAACATCCGGTTAACCCTTAAGGCAAAAGGTGATGAACCCTAAACGTGCCATTCTTATTGCAGGCCCGACCGCCAGCGGCAAGTCTGAAGTCGCGCTTCAGGTCGCAAAAAAAATTGGCGGGGTGATTATCAATGCCGACAGCATGCAGGTTTATGAAGGGCTGGATATCCTGACCGCCAAACCCGGCGCTGGCGTCCGGGCAATGGTCCCGCACCATTTATATGGGGTTAAAAAGGCTGATGAGGCTTTTTCGGTGGCCGATTGGCTGGTGCTGGCCAGCGCGGCGGCGGAATGTGCCTGGACGGCCAGGAAAACACCCATCTTCGTCGGTGGCACCGGGCTTTACTTTAAAGCACTTTTGGATGGCCTTGTAGAAATTCCCAAGGTTCCGAAGGAAATCCGCAGGCACTTGCGCCGGAAAATGGAAACCGAAGGGGTTGCGGCGCTTTATCAAACCCTCAAGGAAAAAGACCCTGTCACGGCCGACCGTTTGGACGCGAACGACCGGCAAAGAATATTAAGGGCGCTGGAGGTTTATGAGGCCACCGGAAAACCCCTGAGCGCTTGGCAGCAGGCCGCACAAAAGGGCTTTTTAAATGGGGCAGAAGTCCTGAAAATCTGCCTTGAGGTTGACCGTGAAGACCTGGAGAAAAAAATCAGGGCAAGGTTTCAGGGCATGGTTTCCAAGGGGGCGCCGGAAGAGGTCAAAACCCTGGCGGCGCGAAATCTTTCCCCGGATCTGCCGATCATGAAAGCGATTGGGGTGCGGCCCCTGTTGCGCCATCTGAATGAAGAAATTACACTGGAAGAGACGATTGAGCTTGTTGTCATTGAAAGCCGCCAGTATGCCAAACGCCAGCGCACCTGGTTTAAAGGTCAGTTCACCGGCTGGACCTTCCTTCCGGCCGGCGTTGGGGTGGCCCGGGAAATACTTTCCCTTGCGAAAAAAACCTTCAGGGACTAGGTCATGTTTTCATTAATAAAAAAGGTGTTCGGGGCTGTTAAAAAATGCCAGTTTCAGGAAAAAATTGTGCAATTTAGAAATCTAAACAAACAAGTTTTGACGCCAAAATGGCATTTTTGGGCGCGCCCCGAAGGGTTGGGCCCATATTGTCCCGTAATACGTCAAAAACCCTCGGCTATGGTCGGCATAGCTTTCGGCCTTTTTCCTGTCACGGAACAATATGGTCACCAACGAACCCTCTTTCTATTTATGAAAACATGACCTATGCAAACAGGATGAAGATCAAAACCGATAAAGATTGTGATTTATCCCTGATCCGGGGGCAACCGGTGGCAATCCTGGGGTATGGCAACCAGGGCCGGGCCCAGGCCCTGAACTTGCGTGATTCAGGGGTTTCGGACATTATCGTCGGTTCACGGGGCGGCACCCCGGCGGCGGCCCGGGCCGGGGAAGACGGGTTTGAGGTTTTGAGTTTTGCCGAGGCGGTGAAAGGCGCCGGAGTGGTTATGGTGCTTTTGCCTGACGAGGTTCAGGCTTCGGTTTATAAGGAAATTATCGCTCCCAATATTAAAGATGGCACCGCGCTGGGCTTTGCCCATGGCTTTTCTATCCATTTTAAAGAAGTGATCCCGGCCGATACTCTTGATGTTTTCCTGGCTGCGCCAAAAGGCCCGGGCAGGGCCTTGCGCGATCTTTACACCCAAGGCTTGGGTATGCCGTGCGTTATTGGCGTGGCCCAGGACACCAGCGGGAATGCCAATGCGTTAGCACTATCCTATGCCGCTGCTCTCGGCGCCGGGCGTGCCGGGATTTTGGAAAGCTCGTTCCGGGAAGAATGCGAAACCGACCTTTTCAGCGAACAAGCAATCCTTTGCGGCGGCCTGCCCGCCCTGGTCAAGGCCGGTTATGAAATATTGGTCGAAGCCGGATACGCCCCGGAGGTGGCTTATATTGAATGTTTGCATGAAGTAAAACAAATTGCCGATTTGATGTGGAAGGGCGGGCTTGATTTTAAAAACCAGGCGATTTCCAACACCGCAGAGTTTGGCGGCTACCAGGCCGGAGACCGCCTGGTGGATGACCATGTTCGGGCAGAAATGCGGGCTATCCTGCTCGATATCCAGTCAGGAAAATTTGCTAAAACCTTTAGCGAAGACCGCGACCAGGGTTTTAAAACCCTGAAAAGCAGACGGGCCGGGGACGCCAGCCATGAAATTGAAAAATCAGGCGAAAAAGTCCGCGCCACCATGCCGTGGCTTATGAAAAATGAGAGCTAGGGAATTTATTTCCTTAAAAGTTCAAAAAATTCAACGCTTTTGGAAAAGTTCTGTTGCATCTTTTTCGTGTTCGCCATACCCCTCTGAAAGGTAATTTCTTCAGAAATTTCAGGCGGATAGGAAATTTTTCTATACTCTGGCCTTTAAATCAACAGGACACTTGTTCTTTATGGGGGAATGGCGCTAAGAAGATATTAGCAAGGAAGGATAAGAATAAAAAATGTTTTCGAAACTGCTCGGGTTTTTCTCGTCCGACATGGGGATTGATTTAGGGACGGCCAACACGTTGGTTTACGTCAAGGGCCGGGGTATCGTCCTGAACGAGCCATCTGTGGTGGCGATGGAAACCGAGAATGGCAAAAGGCGGGTTCTTGCGGTAGGTGACCAGGCCAAGGCCATGCTGGGCCGGACTCCCGGAAATATTGAGGCCATTCGGCCGCTGCGCGATGGCGTTATCGCCGATTTTGAAATCGCCCAGCACATGATCAGACACTTCATCCGCAAGGTACACAACCGCTCGTTTGCAAGCCCGCAGATGGTCATTACTGTCCCTTCAGGTTCGACCGCGGTCGAACGCCGTGCCATCCAGGAAGCCGCCGATCAGGCCGGGGCCAGCCGGGTGCGCCTGATTGAAGAGCCGATGGCCGCCGCGATCGGCGCCGGCCTCCCAATTTTAGAAGCACAAGGGTCATTGATTGTTGATATTGGCGGGGGCACAACCGAAGTGGCGGTGCTGTCGCTGGGCGGCATTGTTTACGCGAATTCAACCCGCGTTGGCGGCGATAAAATGGATGAGGCGATCATAAATTATATCCGGCGCAAGCATAACCTTCTTATTGGTGAAACCAGTTCCGAGCGCATAAAAAAAGAAATTGGCACCGCAATCAAGCCGCGCGACAAGGTTGGCAAGACCATGCTGGTGCGCGGCCGCGATGTGGTTGAAGGCGTGCCCAAGGAGATTGTTATCAACCAGATGGAGATAGCCGAAGCCTTGGCCGAACCAGTCAACGCCATCATCAGCGGCATCAAAACTGCGCTGGAGCAAACCAAGCCTGAGTTGGCTGCCGACATCGTTGACAAGGGGATCGTTTTGACCGGTGGTGGTGCCCTTTTGGGCGACCTTGATAAAGCGCTCCGGAAAGAGATTGGCCTGCCGGTCTTTATTACCGAAGAGCCGTTAACCTGCGTCGCGCTGGGAACCGGCCGGGTGCTCGAGGAAGAAGGTTTGCAGCAAACCATGACCCGCGATTATTAGGGTCTGAAATACCTAAAGGACAATTCGGGATCACAATTTTAATCAGAAGGGCGTGATGAAAACCACATTCCAAACCTTTGGAACCGCCAGCTCCCTTTTTTACAAGTCCCGCAAACGACTTAAATATGCGATTTATTTCTTCCTGTCAGTCACCCTGATAATACTTGGCCGCTTTGACCACCCCTGGATCAGTTCAATCAATTACACTATTGCTTTTGTTGTCACGCCGGCGATCGTCACTTTTGAAGCCGTCGCTGATGGCACCTTCAATGCCATTTCATGGGTGCAGGGGCTGGCCGCGCTTGAAACTGAAAACGCTAGACTGCGCCAGGAAAATTCAAGGTTGCAGCAATACAGGTTTATTGCCGACCGGGCGGTGATGGAAAACCAGCGGCTACAGGAATTGCTCAATGTCAGGCCAACCTTTGTCCCCACCCTTGTCACCGCGCGGGTGATTGCGGTTGCCGGCGGCGCCTATTCCAAAAGTGTTCTGATCCACGCCGGCTCTGAGGATGGCCTCAGGGTTGATTTGCCAGTGGTGGATGAAAACGGCCTGGTTGGGCGCACCATTCAGGTTGGCTTTCGCGCCACCCGGGTGTTGTTGACAACCGATTTCAACAGCCGCATTCCGGTTCAGGTTGAACGCTCTAAACGTAACGCCATTATTGTGGGCCGCAACGATGATCTTTTGCGCATGGCTTTTACCGGCCCGGACATGGATGTCTCTGTGGGGGACCGGATTTTGACCACCGGCCACGGCGGCATGTTCCCGGCCGATATCATTGTTGGCACCGTGGTTGAAGTTGACGAAGATGACATACTTATTCGCCCGGCGGCCAATCTGGAGAACCTCGATTTTGTCCGGGTGCTGGATTATAACGCCAATCAACTGGAACCTGGGGAGGGCAACTAGAAGGTGGCAAAAGGACTGCAAAGAGGTTTAATGGGTTCTCTGGCCAACGCCAGTCCGGCGCTCGTTACAATATTCCTGATCCTTTTTATGCGGGTGCCGTTTGAAGACAGTGATGCAGGAATGTTTATTCCTATTTTCAGCCTGATTTTTACCTATTACTTTCGCCTGCATTTCCCCCAATACGCCCGGCTGTGGTTGATTTTTCTAATGGGCCTCCTGGAAGATTTTCTCGGCGGTGGGTATCTCGGCCTGACATCGCTGATTTTGCTGCTGGTTTCTGCCCTGTTTGAACGCCGGCGCAATATATTTCTGCAGAGCTCTTTCTTGACGGAAATTTTTATCTTTACCTTTTTCAGCCTGGCCATTTCGGTGGTATACTGGATGTTGGCGAGCTTTATTATGGCCGATTTTCTTCCCGGCCTGCCATTCTTTTTTCAGGGGCTAATGACGGCGCTGGTGTTCCCGGTTTACGTTTTCTTAATCGGGCGCATCAATAAAAGGGTTTCGATATAGGAATTGAGCTATGGCATTTGATTCTGAAAACGACCGCTACCGACGCTTTACACGGCGGTCTTTTCTTTTGGCCAGCGGCCAAGGGTTGCTGGTGGCGGGCCTCCTTGGGCGGCTGTATTATTTGGGCGTCATTGAGAGCTCGCAATACAAAACCCTTTCCGATGAAAATCGCCTCAGCCTTCGCTTGATCGCTCCAATCCGTGGAAAAATCCTGGATCGGTATGGCCATGCACTGGCGATCAACCAAAAGGATTTTCAGGTCCACCTGATCCCTGAGGCGACCCGGAATGTTGAGGAAACGCTGGAATCTTTGGGCAGAATCGTCAACATTTCAAACGAAGACATCGCCAAGATTTTAAAAAAGATCAAACGCCAGCCGGGATTTGTTCCGGTAACGGTTGCTGAAAACCTGAGCTGGGAAACCTTCTCCCGGGTTAATGTCGAGATGCCCAATCTTCCCGGGGTGCTGCCGGTGGAAGACAAGACCCGGTTTTATCCGGAAGAAGCCCTTACCCCGCATATGGTCGGGTATGTCGGGTCACCCGATGGCGATGAAGTCGGCCGGGACCCGGTCTTGCAACTTCTTGGTTTTAAAATTGGCGTGGCCGGCTTTGAAAAAAGCCTGGATAAAGACCTTCGCGGCACCGCTGGCACCAGCCGGGTTGAGGTTAATGCCTTTGGCCGGGTGGTGCGTGAAGTTGCGCGCCAAGAGGGCCGTGAGGGCGACTCGGTCACCCTGACCATTGATCTGGAATTGCAACGTTATGTCGCAGAGCGTCTTGGCGATGAAAGCGCGGTTGCGGTTGTCATTGATATTCATTCCGGGGATGTGTTGGCAGCGGTCTCTACCCCGGGCTTTAACCCCAACGATTTCACATATGGAATCAGCGAAGAAAAATGGGCCGGGCTTTTGGAAAACCCCAAACGGCCACTCTACAACAAGTTTCTTTCCGGCCAGTATCCACCCGGGTCAACCTTCAAGATGGTTGTCGCCCTGGCAGCCCTTGAGGCCAGGATTATTGACCAGAACGAAAAGGTCTTCTGTAATGGCAAAGTGGTTTTGGGAGACCGGACCTTTCATTGCTGGAAGGAGGAGGGCCACGGGGCGTTGGCCTTGGTCGAATCGATCGCCCAATCCTGCGATGTTTATTTTTATGAAATTGCCGGGCGAGTGGGCATTGATCGCATTGCCGAAATGGCGCGCCGGCTTGGGCTTGGTGAAATTTATGATCTCGGATTGCAGGGTCAGGCGAAAGGCCTGGTGCCGGACCGGGACTGGAAATGGGCATACTATGGCAGCCGCTGGCAAAAGGGTGAGACCCTGAACGTTGGCATTGGCCAGGGCGCGCTCTTGGCAACCCCCTTGCAATTGGCGGTTATGACAGCCCGGATTGCCAATGGCAGGTACGCGGTGCGGCCAAGATTAGTGTATGCCGTTGGCAACACGCCGGGTCCGGCCCTGGACTTTTCCCCGCTTGGGGTTAATCAAAGGCATCTGGCCCTGATTCAGGAGGGGATGACCAAAGTTCTTACCGCGGGTGGAACCGCCTATGGCTCACGGCTGCGCGGTGAGGGGCTATCAATGGCGGGTAAAACCGGTACCTCGCAAGTGCGCAGCATCAGCGCTGAGGAACGGGAATCCGGTGTCCTAAGCCCGGAGGAGCGGGCCTGGATTGAACGCGACCACGCGTTATTTGTCGCCTATGGCCCGGTAGATGAGCCGCGTTATGCCTTGTCGGTTCTGGTCGAGCATGGCGGCGGTGGATCGCGCGTAGCGGCACCAATAGCCCGCGATATTATGGCAAAAACCCTGGAGCTGGACCCGATGTCGCGCCCGGTCTTTATGGAACTTCCGCCGCTGGAGCAGGAGGAGCTGGAAGCCGGGGTCAAGGGCAAGGGGCAGGAAAATGGGTAGAAGCCTTTATTTTGCCCCGAGAACATTTGATCTGTCACTGGTCCAGCGTCTGGGCAAAATCAACTGGTTTATGGTGCTGACGATTATGGCCATCGCCGGGATCGGTTTTGCCATGCTGTATTCGGTGGCTGGCGGTTCGTGGGACCCGTGGGCGAAAAACCAGGCTATACGGTTTTCATTCGCCTTGATTATCATGATCGGCATCGCCCTGTTTGACTTGAAATGGCTTATGGCGCTGGCCTATCCGGCCTACATCGGGGCGCTGGGTTTGCTGATTCTTGTTGAGGTTATGGGGCAATCGGGCATGGGCGGCCAGCGTTGGCTTGACCTGGTTGTTTTTCGCATCCAGCCCTCCGAAATTATGAAAGTGGCTGTAGTGGTTGCGTTGGCCAAATATTTTCACACCCTGACCCCCGAAACTTACCGCTATTACCGTCATTTGATAATCCCGATTATTTTAATCGCATTGCCGGCGGTGCTGGTTCTGCGCCAACCGGATTTAGGAACAGCCGCGCTATTGGCGTTGGGCGGGCTTTCGATAATTTTTCTAGCGGGCGTCCGGGCGTGGATGTTCTGGGCCGGGATTATTGGCAGCCTTGGCTCGCTGCCCTTTATTTGGCGAAGTTTGAGGGATTACCAGCAGGACCGGATTTTGACCTTTTTGAACCCGGACATCGACCCCCTTGGCGCCGGGTACCAGATTATTCAATCCAAGATCGCGCTCGGCTCCGGCGGTTTGTTCGGCAAAGGATTTTTGCAGGGCACCCAAAGTCACTTGAACTTTTTGCCGGAAATGAAAACCGATTTTATTTTCACAGTTTTGGCGGAAGAGTTTGGCCTCGTCGGCGGCCTGGTACTGATTTCGCTTTATTGCTTGCTGCTGCTTTACGGGTTTTATGTCAGCGTCACCTGCCGCAGCCATTTTGGGCGTCTTTTAGCAGGCGGCCTGGTCTTCATTATTTTCCTCTATATCTTTATCAACATCGGTATGGTGATGGGCCTGCTGCCGGTGGTTGGTGTGCCCCTGCCGCTGGTATCCTACGGCGGCTCGGCGATGCTCACCATTATGATCGCCTACGGCTTGATCCTGTCAGTAGGGGTCCAGCGCGGTGTTAACCTGTCTCGCCAGGATATTTTCTCTTAAAGGGGCTTAGGTTTCCCTTCTTCCAGCGAAAACAGGTCAGTATTGCCGCCAATGGCAGTGGTGTTGATGGAAAGTGTTTTTTCGGTGGCAAACCTGAAAAGATAATGCGGCCCGCCAGCCTTGGGGCCGGTGCCTGATAGCCCCTGGCCGCCAAACGGCTGAACCCCGACAACGGCGCCGATCATGTTGCGATTCACATAAGTATTGCCGATGTTCAGCTTTTGGAACAACTCCAGCCAGCGGCCTTCAATGCGCGAATGAACCCCGAACGTCAGCCCGTACCCGGTTTCAGAAATTGAAGTTAAAACCTTTTCAATATTCTTCGACTTATAGCGAATAACATGCAGGATCGGGCCGAACACCTCATCCTCGAGGATCGACATGTCGGGAATTTCAAATATGTGAGGGGCAAAGAAGTGGCCATTTTTAAAACCCTTGGGCATTTCTGCCCTGGCGATCAACGTGCCTTCCCTTTGCATGCGCTGGGCATGGGCCTCAAGGTCTCCTTTTGAGGTGGCGTCAATCATTGGCCCGACATCACAGGCCAAATCTCCGGGATCGCCCACGGCAAGTTCAGCAAGCGCACCCTTCAGCATTTCTATGACCTTGTCGGCAATGGTGTCTTGCAAAAACAAAACGCGCAGCGCCGAACACCGTTGCCCGGCGCTGGAAAATGCGGAAATCATGACATCATCGGTTATTTGTTCGGGCAGCGCCGATGAATCGACAATCATGGCGTTCTGCCCGCCGGTCTCGGCGATCAGGGAAGCAATCGGCCCGTCTTTTTCAGCGAGAGTTCTGTTTATCACCTTGGCGGTCGAGGTTGATCCGGTCATAGCCACCCCGGCGACATCGGGATGGGCGACCAGGACCTTGCCGACGGTTGAGCCGCTGCCAACAATCAAATGCAAAACGCTTGCGGGCACCCCGGCCTGGTGCAACAGGCGAACGGCATGGGCGGCCACCAGCGGGGTTAGTCCAGCGGGTTTGGCCAGCACCGCATTCCCCGCAGCAAGCCCGGCGGCGACTTGGCCCAGGAAAATGGCCAGGGGGAAATTCCATGGGGCGATACAAAGGAATACCCCGCGGCCATGAAGGCTGATCTGGTTGCTTTCCCCGGTGGGCCCGCGCAGCGTCTGCGGCGCCCCAAAATGCTTGCGCGCCTCCTTGGCGTAATAGCGGCAATAATCAGCGGCTTCGCGCACTTCCGATATGCCGTCCATAATTGTTTTTCCAGCTTCCCGGGTTAGAAGGCTAAGGAGGGTGATGCGTTCGGCCTCGATCAGGTCGGCCATTATATCCAGGATATCAGCCCGGGTGTTACCGCCAAGATTATCCCAATCGGGCTGGGCCGCCTTGGCACTTTTAAGTGCCGCTTTCATGTCTTTGGCGTTTGCTTCGACCGAAAAACCAACTTTTTTTGTGGCATCCAACGGCGAGGTCACATCGGTGGATTTTCCCGTGAGCGGGGTGCCGTCGATAATCGAGGAGCCATCGTAGGAAACCTTGGAAATTTTTTCCAGATCCGCCAGCAGGGCAGCGGTGACCACCGGGGACGACAGGTCTATTCCGCCGGAATTTTTGCGATCCCGATAAAGGTCCTGGGGCAGGGGGATCATTGCATGGCGCTTGTCGGTGAAATTTGAGACGGTCTCAAACGGGTCTTTAATCACTTCGGCAACCCGCACGTCGGTATCCATGAAGCGGTTGATAAAAGAGGAATTGGCGCCGTTCTCAAGAAGGCGGCGAACCAGATAGGGCAGCAAGTCTTCATGGGCGCCAACCGGGGCGTAGGTGCGGACCCGGGGAGTTTGCCCCAACACCGAAAGCGCCGCGGTATACAGCAGGTCGCCCATGCCATGAAGGCGTTGGAATTCGAATTCCTTGTTGCCGGCCAATTCGGCAATTGCGGCAATGGTATGGGCATTATGGGTAGCGAATTGCGGGTAAATTGCTTCCGGAGCCCCAAGGATTTTTTCGGCGGTAAAAAGATAACACAAATCGGTCGAGCCCTTGCGGGTCCAGACCGGGTACTCTTCAAGGCCGAGTTCCTGGGTGTGCTTGATCTCGGTATCCCAGTAGGCGCCTTTGACCAGGCGCACCGGAAAGCGGCGTTGGGTCGCGCTGGCCAGGGCAATCAGCCAGTCGATAACATAAGGCGCGCGTTTTTGGTAAGCCTGCACCGCCAACCCCAGGCCCTGCCACGACCCCAGGTCTTTGTCCCGGGCCAGCGCTTCCAGAATATCGAGGGTAATATCGAGGCGGTCGGCTTCTTCGGCATCAATCGTCAAACCGATGTCATAGGCTTTTGCCCGAAGTGCCAGCGCCTTCACCCGGGGCAGTAATTCGGCCATTACACGATCCCGCTTGACCTGTTCAAAGCGCGGGTGCAGGGCGGATAACTTGATCGAAATCGACGAGCGTTCCTGGTGATTGCTGCCCTTACCCCTGGCATCCTTCCCGACCGCTTCAATTGAGGCCAGGTAAAGCGCTTGGTAGCGTTTGGCGGCGGCTTCGGTGCGCGCGCCTTCGCCGAGCATATCGAAGGAATAAAGTTGGGCATCCTTGGGTTGTTTGGCGCGCCTTTTTAAGGCCATATCCATCGTCCGCCCGAAAACAAACTGGCGGCCCATGATTTTCATGGCCTGCATGACCGCGGCGCGGATTACCGGTTCACCCAGGTTGCTGATCATCTTGCCGACCCATTGGATCGGGTTGCCAGCGCTTTCCCGATCAAGGTTGACAATGCCGCCGGTCAGCATCAAGCCCCAGACCGAGGCATTGACCAAAAGGTCTTCGGATTTGCCGGCGTGGTCTGCCCAATTGCCGCTTTTCAATTTTTCCGCAATCAAAAGATCCTGGGTGTCCGCGTCGGGAATCCGGAGCAGGGCTTCGGCCAGGCACATCAACGCCACCCCCTCCTTGTTGGAAAGGCCAAATTCCTGTAGGAAAGCATCCAGCGTGCCGCGTTCATCTTTCATCGAACGCGATTTTTCAACGATCGCCCGCGCCACCCCGGTGACCTTGGTTTGAGCTTTGGAATTTAAGGGATAGCCGGCCA
>SMXR01000048.1 GCA_004356215.1 Alphaproteobacteria bacterium
ATACCGTGGCTTTACTGAAATTCTTCCTGAGGAGATGACCACGGAAGATATCGAGTTTATGAAAGAAACGGCGCGTGAAGGAATGCAGGATCAGCCCATAGATACGGTTATCACCTGGAAAAATCCTGAGAGCGGAAATTCTGGGGCCGTCAAACTATTAAACCGCTTTCAGCTTGAAGACCGAGAATGCATGACAAACCGGCATTACGTCTTGTTCCATTCAGGATATAAACGGGTTTTTGAGTCCACCGTTTGTCGCATTGAGGACGGTGAATGGGTTTTTGTCAGTTAAACAAATTCTTTAAAAGAACAAGCTTGCAAAAATCTGGGCCCCGTCATATTCCAATTTGAAACGGCCGGTAAAGTCTGGGTTCTCTTTGGTGGCCTTGACGGTAAAGACATTATAGCCAATGCCGATCCCGAAATTATTCTTAATCCGATAATTGACAGCAACCCGGGCATCAAAAATCGAGCCATCGAATGAACCCAGATCTATGTAAAAATACTGCGCATGGGCTTCGAGCCAAAAATTACTCCCGAGGTGATACGTGCCGTTTAAACCAAGGACCGGAAGCGGGAGACTTGCTCCAGCGGTTCGAGCTATTGGCATAGTTTCCGCGCTCAAGCCAAATGTTACATCCGAAATGTTAAAGCCTATCGAGGCGCCCACCGTCATATTGGGCTTCGCTATGATTAAATAGGTGTAGGAAATTTTTATTATTTCTATATCAAAAAAACTGTTCACCCGGGCATCGATGGGAAATACCTCATCGCCAAAATCTATTTCACCAGTGATCGTTTGGGTGCCACTGCGATCAAAATCGTAATAGCCAAAATCAATCCGGTGTCTTTTTTTAAATCTATAAAAGCCATCCGCCCGGAATAAACCATTGCCTTTGGATAGGCCAACATCATCTTCTAATCTGAGTGTGGTTCCAAGGTCGGAATTGCTGGCATCAAGCCGGAGCGTAGTTTCCGCCCTGGGGTTAAACCACCCCAAGCTTATCCTGAATTTATCGTAATCCTTATCACCCCCGTTTTCTTGCGGGATGGCAGGAGTGATAAATAACATCAAAGAAAACAAACACATCATTCCAGTTAAAATTTTTGTTCTCATGATAAAATCTTCCATTGCAAAATTTCAAATTAATTACCCTTTTGTCAGGATGCAGATGGAAACGCTTTTAAAATTTTTGTCACCGCTTCCCTTAACAGGGGACCAATATTTTTCCGGTCACTTGTCGTCACCTCTTTTAAAGCAACGCCATGCCACGCCCCCTGGGCCATTTTAACGTCGAAAACATCAATCGCCAATGTGCCTTCCGTGTAGGTCCGGATATTGGTAGTGGTGCCGGTATATCTTGCGCCCCTAGAATATGTTCCTGGAATATAAACGCCTCCGCCCCCCCAATAGGCCGTGCCCAAATTCCATCCGCTTTGATAATATGTTGGGTAGGACTTTGCATTGATTTCCTTGCGGCTGCCAATCGTATAGGAAACAACAAAATCAGCTGCCATGGGATCATAAACAAAGACATACCCTTTATTGATGAGCTCATTATAAATTTTAGCTTTAATACGGTCCCGGGTTGAATCCGCCAAGAAGGTTCCACTGGGAATATAAGGCTGGTCAGATATCCATGAAAATGTTTTGTAATCAGAAATATTTATTTCAGGATTGATGGCTGAGCTGGTTTTTAAAGGTGCTGAACTACTACATCCCGCTAATAGAGCCCCAAAAAGAAAAGTAATAATGATCTTTTTAAACATATATTCCTCCTTTGATTGCTATTATTCTACAACCTCAATAGTAAAATCCTGATCCAGTCTTGTCCTGAAAAGCTTGATCCAAGTGTGAAAAGCCATCCTGATATCCGCCCAATTGCTGACCTGGGTATTTCTATGCCAAATATCTGTTCCAATTTGCTGGTCAACAATTAGGGCTATCAATTCTCCTGTTTCGCCATCAAAAAACTGACCGACAAGAGTAATGGATCCGGAAGATTGAGTGTAAACGCCGCCGCGCGCAGAGCTAGAAAAGCTGGAACTATCCTTGGGCGCCGTTAAGGTGATTTCCATAATTGTCGGCTGGAAAACAAGAACGCCGGCAGAAGGCTCATTTACAATCTCAATCGGAGGCCCTTTCTCCATACGCTGGGCCATGATGTCGGCAAACAAATCAGCCATTTTATTTTGGTCATCCTCGTCAATAGCAAACGAATTTGCCCTGGTGCAGGCCAGCTTGTCCATGGATTTGGAACAACTTCTCCGTCTTTTCTTTTCCGCCGCTTTATTGCTTTCTTCCAGAGAAAAGGCCAATCGCCCAACCATAATCCGGTCATAATTTGCCAGATTAAAATTGGGACTAACATAGGCAACATCTACTTTTGCCCCCTCGACAAGATAAAGCCCTTCCTTGGTTTGAACTGCATCTTCGCCGGTTTTTATGGTTTGGGCCGACGCGCTAACGGAAATGGCTCCACCTAATAAAACCCCTATGAAAATTTTTTGAATGTGTTTCATCTTTCTCTCCTTTTCATCCTAAATCCTAGGCCCTGAAAAAAAGAGCATACAAGGTTGGCACAACAACCATTGTTAACAAGGTTGCAAACACCAGCCCGAAAATTATTGTTACCGCCATGGCAACAAAAAAGGCGTCGGTCAAAAGCGGTAGCATCCCAAGCGCCGTGGTTGCTGCGGCCATCCCAACCGGCCGCAACCGGCTGACCCCTGCTTCAATGATCGCCTGGAGGATTTGTTTTCCTTCAGATTTTTCAATTTCAATCTGGTCAATTAAGACAATGGCATTTTTAATCAGCATTCCGGATAAGCTCATAAAACCCAAAAGCGCCATAAAGCCAAATGCCTGATTTGTTACCAGAAGGCCAAACGTTACCCCAATCAGGGCCAATGGAACCGTAAGCCAAATAATCAAGGGTTGGCGAAGCGCATTGAATAGCACGATCACGATCAAAACCATCATAATGAAAAATGGCGGCATTCCGGCTGCCAAGGATTCCTGTGCTTCCCCTGAATCTTCATATTCTCCACCCCATTCCAGAAAATAACCTACGGGTAATGCAATGGCTTCCACTTGTGGCCTTATTCGGCTAAAAAACTTGGTTGCCGAGCCAACCTTGGGGTCAGCATGCACAGTTATGGTTTGCTTGCGATCGAGCCGCATAAGGATCTGGTCGGAAAATTTAGTCTCAAAACCTGAAACTACCTGGCGGAGTGGAATGCGTTGGCCGGCGGCAGGGCTCCAAATCTGAAGATCTTGAATGCTGGCAACATCCATCCGTTCGCGATCCTCAGCGCGGGAAATAATTGTTAAAAGATCGTCCCCATCACGATAAATCCCGATAGCAACACCCTCAAAAGCGTTTTTCAAAACGAATGCAATCTGTTCGCGGCTGATCCCGTTCAGATTAGCCTGCTCCTCGGCAATGACCGGTACAATAATTTTAACCCGTTGGCGCCAATCGTTGCGGATTGCCTTTGCCCCGCCGTCTTCATAAAGAATGTTTTCAACCTCGGCGGCAAGCGATCGTAACACATCAGGATTAGGGCCAATTAGTCTGGCCTGGATTTTTCCGCCGCCACCCGGGCCTATGCGGAACTTGGAATAAAAGACCAGGGATCCGGGAAAATGTTCTTGAATAAAGGCCTCGGCATTTCCAGCAATTTCATCAATTTTTTTATAATCCTCGACGTCTACCAAAAATTGGGCGTAGCTATTGTTTTGCTTTTCCGGGGCATAGGTCAAAATGAAACGGAGCGCCCCCTTGCCAACAAAAGAAGTAACATTGCTGACCCCTTCTTCGGCCATCAAATAACCCTCAATTTCGGCGACATCAGCTTCTGTTTCATTTATGTGGGTTCCTTGCGGGTTCCAATAATCCAGCATAAATTGGGGACGGGTTGATTCCGGGAAGAAGGTTTGATCAACGAAACCAAAGCCATAAATTGAAACCCCAAAAAGGCCAATTACAACCATGATCGTGGCCACTCTCCTTTTGATGCAAGCCCTTAAAAGAGCGCGGTATGAATTAAAGAATTTGCCACCATAGGGGTCCTGCTGACCTTTTTGCTTTTCCGGCTCTTTTAAAAACATGACGCAAAGTAGGGGTGTAACCGTCATTCCAGTGACCCAACTCAATGACAGGGAAATTAAAATCACTTGATAAAGCGAGCGGGTAAATTCGCCGGTGCTATCATCCGAGGTTCCAATTGCAGCGAATGCTAAAATTGCAACCAGGGTTGCCCCCAAAAGCGGCCAGGCAGTTTGGCCAACCACATCCTCAGCGGCTTTTTTTCGTTTAACTCCCTGACCAATTTTGACAATCATCCCGTCAACCACGACAATGGCATTATCAACCAGCATGCCCAAAGCTATTACCAGAGCCCCAAGAGAAATCCGTTCAAGGGCAACCCCCCACATGCTCATGAAAATAAAGGTACCGGTAACCGTCAGCAAAAGGATAAAACCGATAATCAGGCTTGAGCGCATGCCCATGAAAAAAACCAAAACCCCAACAACAATCACAATCGCTGCAATCAGGTTTATGATAAAGCCGTCAATGGCCTCTGTGGTCGCGGTTGATTGCAAGGAAATAATGCCAAATTCAATGCCCAGCGGGATAACCGCGGCCATTTCCCTCAAACGCTTTTCAACGGCCTTACCCATTGTCACTACGTTGCCGCCCGGTACCGTAGAAATGCCGACCCCGATGGCCTTGTTTCCACCAAACCTTAACAGATTGGTTGCGGGGTCCTTATAACCCCTTTCAACCCGGGCAACGTCGCGCAAATAAATCTGTTGGGGGTCTCCTGGTTTGGAAAGCAAAATACCTTCAAATTCGAGAACAGTGCTTAAAACGCCGGTCGGTTCAATCGAAATAAATTCAGACCCAACTATTACCCGTCCGGCATCAATAACCAGGTTTTTTTGCTTTAATTCACTGACAAAAGTATCAGGAGGTAGGCCAAGTAGCGCCAACCTGTCGCGGTCAGGAATGATGTAAATGACCTCCGGGATATTGCCATAAATCTCAACCTTTGCGACATCATCAACCAGTAATAATTCTCGGCGAATATTTTCGACAACATCATTGAGCTCGGCAATGCTAAACCCTTCCCCATAAATGGCAAAAAAGACCCCCATAACATCGCCGAAATCATCGACAACAAGGGAGGGTCCCGCGCCCGGGGGCAACCTCATCTGGGCATCGTTAACCTTACGCCGCAATTCGTCCCAAACCTGGGGAAGCGCAACCTTGTCATAGTTTTTCTTAATCCTGACCGTGAGGGTCGAGAGGCCCCGTTCTGACCTGGATTCAACCTCGTCCAATTGGCCCATTTTCTGGATTTCGATCTCAAGTTCATCACTTACCTCTTCCATGACTTCAGTAGCGGTTGCGCCGGGATAGGGGGTGATGACAAGAGCTTCCTTAATGGTAAACTCAGGATCCTCCATTCGGCTTAAACCGGTGAAGGAAAAAATGCCCGCAACAAGCATAACAAAACTCAGGACAAGAGTAATGGTACTTTTTTCTATGGCAATGCGGGCTAAATTCATGATTTTGCCACCCTAATCTTCAAGGGGTCTGACAGAAAGACCCTCCCTGAGTTGGGCAATGCCAGTCACCGCAACTGTTTCTCCAGCCGAAATCCCTGAAAGGATTTCAATATTTTCACCGGAAAGCTGTCCGGTTTTAACAAGCCTCTTTTGGACAGTTGAAGTTTCAGGGTCAAAAATCCAGACGTAGGGGTCTCCGTTTTCATCGGCGGCGACGATGTGGACCGGAACCTTAAAAGTCCGATCGCCAAATTGCCCCCTTTTGGGGGTGACAATTAACCGGGCGGTCATTCCAGGAAGGACGTTCGCACCCTCCGGCGGGCTGAAACCAAATGTTGCTGAATAGGTCCGGGTCGTGGGGTCGGCTAGGGTTGCCACTTCTTTTACATAGGCCGGGTACTCATCCGCCCCCAAAGAAGCGATCAAAACCCTTGGATTTATTTCCTCGGTAACCTGTTTAGGGGTTCTTGTTCTATCGCCCTGGACAAAGTCGCGTTCAGGAATATTGACAACAACTTGCAGGGAGGTCACATCATGGATAATGAGGACTGCCTCTTTGGCCTGAATATTCTGGAATTCATCTGCAATCTTCCTGGCAATGTTGCCAGAAAAGGGTGCTCTGAGGCTGGTGTCGTCAAGGGCTTTTTCTGCGGTCCGGTAACTTGACTGGGCCGATTCAAAATTCCTGACGTGCTTTTCAAATTCCTGTTCGGAAACCCAACCATCCTTTACCAGGATTTTATACCTTTCATAATCTGCTTCTGCGGCTTTTAACCGTGAAGCCTGAATATCAAGTTTATCCTGATAATCCCTGGGGTCAAGGCGGGCGAGGATATCACCTTTTTCCACTTCCTGGCCCTCATCCACCGGGAATTCTACGATTTGTCCAGAAACTTCAAAACCAAGATCAGTGCTTTGAGAGGCAGAGATAACGCCGGGAAACTCAAGGTTTCCGCCGCTTGTTGCTTCCCCCAAAGTCATCATTTTGATGGGTCTTGCCACAGCTTCCTGCTCACCTGGTTCCTGCTCGCAGGCAACCAGGAAAAGCGCCAGAAAAATTGCGGCGACAGGTATAAGAATTTTTTTCATAGTCTTTTCCCTCCTCGTTGTCTCTCGTTCTTTAAAGTAAACAATTTTATTTAATTAAGGTAAAGATTCTTTTTTGGTTTTCCTTAAACCCAAAACCCAGCCACACGCTCAATCATCCAAAATGAGGCTAGGGTTCCAACCACATAAGCTGTCGGAGGTTCTACTTTTAATAAAATCGTTTCTTTAGGAATTTGTCGGTTTTTCAATTTTCTAAACACAAGCATGCCTGCCAGAAAAAGTGCAATAATCGCTGCCGCAAAGAGCACCTGGCCTACTTCTACGCCAATGTTAAAAAACAAAAGTGCTGCCGGAATTTCTGTTTGTGGCAAGCCGATTTGTGACAACACAGCCGCAAAGCCGAAACCATGTAACAACCCAAAGGATGATGAAACGGCGATTGGATATTTCCATGTCAGTGAGTTTTTTCGTCCCCTCGCGATTTCGGTAGCGAGAAACAGAATGCTGAGCGCAATGACCGCTTCCACTGGCGGGATCGGCACACGGAAAATACCTAATGCCGCCATCGCCAAGGTTATGGAATGGGCGATGGTAAAGCCGGTAACCGTTATTAAAATCCGCCGCCAGGTCGCGGCAATAAGAATAAGACAGGCGAGAAATAGTAGGTGATCATAGCCGCCCAGGATGTGCAAAAACCCAAGCCCAAAGTATTCTTTGGCAACCCCCGAAACGCTTTCCCGTTCCGGCACCCGCCACAGGCTTTCTTTTGGGCTTAGAAGACCGGTGTGTGTTTCTCCCGTCAGCAATTGCAGCCTGATCAGCGTCGTGATGGACGGGTTCAAAACCGGGAATGAAACCCCCACTTCCAGCCCCGAAAGGCCGCCCGCGCACAAAAAAGACCGCTGGCGCTCATAAGCGCCGGAGCCCGGTATAATCCGCTCTGGTGCCACCGCCACGCACGCCTCGGGCAAAACCACGGACGGGTAATTAAAAACCGGGACCGACGGCGGCACCTGCCATCTCACGGAAAAAAGATTGACGTCGGTCTCATTAATATTAATAAAAACCGGACGGCTTTCATGGGCCAGAACAGGGATGGTAAGACCCAGCACAAAACCGGCAACAACAAGAAAATATATAAGAAACTTTCTCACTTTATTTTTCCTGTTCGGCCAGTTTTGTTGGGTCAGGACGCGTCAGGTCAACCTTCACCTCATAGCTTTTCAGGATTTCGCTGATGGCCATTTCCGTCCGTTCATTAATGGCGGCGCGGGTGGCGTCTTGCTCGACACGGTTATAAACCTCTTCCAGTTCAGGCGTCCGGCCTGGCACATTTTTTGTGACCAAAACCAGGTGAACCCCGTAGGGCGACTGGTAAGGACCGCGCCAGGTGGTCGCGTCGGCCTCACTCTCAAAGACCGAGGCTGCCATGGCCCTGCCAAAGTGACTGGCAACATAATCGGGGGTGCGCTCGACATAATTAACATGATAGGGAAATCGCTCGCCATGCCTGACCGCATCCGAAAAGACCACATTGTTGGTGTTCAGCTCTACCAGCTTGTCCTTGGCCAGTGCACTTAAATCATCAGGACTATGGCGTTCCCGGTCAAAAAAGACGTGGGTAAAAGTGGCGTAAGGCTGGATATAATAAACGCCCTTGTTTTCCTCGAAATATGCTCTGACTTGCAATTCATCCAGGTCACTTATGGCTTCAGCAAAACCACGGGCGAGGAATTCCACTTTCTGGATCATGCGCTGTTTGATGACATAATCATCCACCCCCAAACCCAACGCCAATGCTTCGCGGTGCAACACCTCTTCGCGGACATAATCATCGATCATCAACTGTAAATCATTCTCGGGCATGGCATCTAGCATGGCTTCAAACCGCTCTGTATCAAAGGCCTTGGCGCGATACTGCATAAAGGTAAGGATCGCATCGCGGTCCACCACAATGGTATTGGGATCATTTTTCAAAACATCATCAGGGGCAACCAGGTTAAAGACCAGGAACAAGGAAAGACCCACCACCAGGAAATGTGTCAGCGGGTCTTTTAAAAGTTTTTTCATTCCCCGCCTTCCTTCTATTCCGATGGCGTGTACCAGATCGGCGATGAATAGGCGCGCTCCTGGA
>SMXR01000049.1 GCA_004356215.1 Alphaproteobacteria bacterium
CATGCCGAGGAATTCTTGTCCGCCTGCCTGCATTTGTCAAAGCTGCCGGACCACGATGTTGCCCGCCGTGATATCAACCTGTTCCATACCGTGGGGCGGGTCACGGTGGACAAAGCGACAACCTTCGGATTTGGCAGCGAAAAGGTTGACCTTCGGTTTGTCGATCACCTTGATCAGTACAATTTCACCGAACTGCCATCAGGAACAATCCTTGGCCGGGTCAACGGCAATGGCAAACCCCCGATCACGGTCTGCAATGAAAGTGGCGATGATGTTACCGATGATTATTTCCTGGTCGAAGAAGGTCTGCTCAAGACCCGCACCGGGGTCATGCCGTCGATGCTGACCAAGGATATAACCATCATCCGCGAAGATTGCCTGTGTTATGTCATGGAGCGCCACCCGTTTGGAATAGGGGGGACATAGCCATTGGAAAGTTCTGACCACAGAAATTTTTTTTATGGCACGTTTGCATTATTGGCAGTTGTAACCCTGCTGGCCGGGGCAATATTTTACCGTGTGGTGTATTTTTCGGACAACCCGGTGGCTGGATTTTGGGAGATTTTTTTGTGGCAATTCGTTTCCTGGTTTCCCTGGGTTTTAATTTTTGCCGTGTTTTCCCTGCCAAAGGGAAAGATCGTCCGTCAAGGCATCCAGCGCTGGAATATACCAAGTCATATTGTCGCGGCGTTTACGGTTGCAGCCCTGAATGTGCTTTGGTTCAAATGGTTCAGTGAAAACTTCAGTCCTTTTCTCGGGGTCGAGAACACCCGCTACGGGGTGTTTCAATGGTTCTTTATTTTCTGGTTTTTCTTCAATTTATTCCTGTACTGGGGATCAGCTTTCTATTTTGGATTGGTTAGGGGCATAAATGAAAGAACGTTTTCCTCCAAAATTGGAAAACATCTGGTGGTTAAAACCGGCAAGGTTTCTGAAGTAATCAAACTATCCGAGGTTTTCTGGATTGAGGCCCAGGATTATTATTCGGTCTTGCATCTCAAGGACAGCCGCTCGTGGATTAAAAAAACCATGCGCGACCTTGAGAATAATCTTGATTCTGAAAGCTTTGTCCGGGTGCATCGCTCAACAATCATTAATATTAATTTCCTCAAGCAAATTGAAAAAGGGCCAACCGGCAAAAATTTCGCCATCATGAAGGACGGCGCAAAAAGATCCATGAGCCGTCAGGGCTGGCGTTCCTTGAAAAAAATCCTGAAAACAATCCAATAAAATCCAATTCCATTGACCATTGATACTTGTTCTTTTGCGGGCGGTTTTAGCCGCTTCACGGGTTCCTTTAATTAAAGAGCCTCGAAGTCTTTAAGGTGGGCGCAAAGTTACGACAGGAAAATAGTTCATGGTCTCGGTTACCGTAAACGGGCAAACACACACTTTTGATGGCGATTCTGAAATGCCGCTACTATGGTTTTTGCGCGAGAATTTAAACCTCAAGGGCACCAAATTTGGCTGTGGCATAGGGCAGTGTGGCGCTTGCACGGTTCATATTGACGGGGTTGCCGTGCGCTCATGCATTGTTCAGGTGAGCCTGTTGGACGGCGCAAACATTACCACCATTGAGGGGCTAGCCAAGGAAACGGCTTTGCATCCGGTCCAGCAAACCTGGATTGATGAGGACGTCCCCCAATGCGGGTACTGTCAAGCAGGCCAGATTATGGCGGCTGTAGATTTTCTAGAAAAGTACCCCAACCCCAGCGATGAAGATATCAATGAAAACCTGACTAACATCTGTCGGTGCGGCACCTATTACCGCATCAGAAAAGCCATCCACAGGGCTGCAAAACTCAAACGGAGTGGGATGTGATATGGGTGCAATTTCAAATCCAACCCGCCGACAGTTCTTACAATTTTCAGCCACCGGAATAGGCGGCCTGATGGTTGGTTTGCCCTTGAAAGCCCTGGCGAATGGGGCCTCATTAAGTTCCAGAATCGGGTTTTTTGTAGAAATTCGGCCGGATAACAGCATCATTATTCATGTCCCAAAACCGGAAATTGGGCAAGGGGTTCATACCTCTTTGCCAATGCTATTGGCTGAGGAACTTGATGCGGATTTTGAATCCATTTCTGTAAAACAACTTCCGGTCCGTCTCGTCCCGCGGGAAAATGGAGAGGGTTACCGTTGGTTACACGGAAGTCAGGATGTCGGCGGCAGTACATCAATTTCTGATATGTTTAATTTTTTGCGTCAGGCCGGAGCAGAGGTGCGAAGACGTCTTGTCCTGGTGGCGGCCAATCACTGGGATGTCAGCCCATCAGACTGTAGAACAGAAGAAAACTTTGTTATCGACGTATCAGGTGGACGCCGACTTTCTTACGGTGAACTGGCGGCAGCGGCGGTAACCATTCCTGAACCCGACACGCCAACCCCTTTGAAAAATCCCAATGAATTCAAGATTATTGGAACCTCTCAAAAAATGAAGGGGGTTGAGCAGATCGTTCGGGGCCAGATGGAATACGGCATCGATGCGGAAATTCCAGGCATGCTTCACGCGGTAATCTTGCGCGCGCCTAGCCTGAGTGCCAAGCTTGTATCCTTTGATGCAAGTGAAGCTCTTGCTCTTCCTGGTGTGCGGCATGTTGTTGCTGTGGAAGGGCCAGAACCAATGGGGGATTTTGCCTTCACGCCAATTGCCGATGGTGTCGCGGTTGTTGCTGATAGCCACTGGCTGGCGTTGAAGGGACGAGAACGCCTAAAGGTGAAATGGACCGATAGCCCGATGAGGGACGTGTCATCGAAAAGCCTTGATGAAAAAATCCAGGCGCAAATGAATGAACCGGGCCAAACCATCCGCAATGATGGCAATTTTGATAGCGCTATTGATGGCGCCGACAAAATTATTGAGCGGGAATATAGCCTTCCATTTGTTTCCCACGCCACCCTGGAGCCCCAAGGCTGCATCGCCCATGTCCGGGAAGATGGCTGTGACATCATAGTTTCTACTCAGGACAGTTCAGACTGTGTATTCGCTGCCGCCAAGTGGACCGGTTTCACCCCGGAGCAAATTAACGTCCGGGTTACCCGCTCAGGCGGGGGTTTTGGCCGGCGATTGGACGAAGATTACGTTCCTGAGGCCGTGCAAGTTTCAAAGGCCATCGGCGGCAAGCCGGTTCATGTTTTATGGACCCGTGAAGATGATATGCGGAATGACTTTTATCGGCCGCTGGTAAAACACAAATTTCGGATAGGCCTGGGCAGTAAGGGTGACATTATTGCCTGGCACCATAAACTGGCTTCTACTGGGCGTTATTTCCGGCGTCCAGGCGTCCCGTCTGAAAATATTTATATTCCTGAAATGTGGCTTGATGATTTTCCGGCACAATTAGTTGAAAACATGAAGTTAGATTATTTCTTTGTTGAAACAGCCGTGCCAACTGGTCCCTGGCGTGCCCCCGGCCATACTGCTAACGTTTTGCTGTGCAAAGCCTGGTGGATGAAATTGCTCATGAAATAGGGGAAGATCCGCTTGCTTTTAGGCTTCGCGTTCTGGGCTCTCCGCGGGAAATTCCTTATGGGCAACACGGCGGCCCAATCTTTGATACTGGAAGGATGGCAAATGTCCTTAAAATCGCGGCCCGAAAAGCCAAATGGGAAACCCCTGTTGCCAAGGGGTTTGGCCGGGGTATCGCCGGACATTTCACGTTCGGGTCTTATGTGGCCCACGTCATTGATGTTCAGGTAACCGCAGATGATACCCTTAAAATTTTGCGAGTAAACAGTGCGGTTGATTGCGGAATTGCTGTCAATATCAATGGCATTAAAGCGCAAACCGAAGGCTCAATCAACGACGGCCTTTCCGCAGCCTTGGGTCAAAAAATAACCCTAAATGCTGGGAAAATCGTCGAAGGAAATTTTGACCAATACGTCATGATGCGAATTGGTATGGCCCCCCCGGAGATAAATATAGAAGTGGTGCGCAGCAGCAAACCCCCAAAGGGCATGGGAGAGCCTGCAATGCCGCCTTTGGCACCGGCACTTTGCAACGCACTTTTCCAGGCTACCGGCAAACGCATTAGAGCTCTTCCCATTGCTGATCAATTAACTGCCTGATAAAAACAATTTTTTTGCCATCACTTTTGTTTGAAGTCGCGGGAAAACATAGACCGCCACCTTATTTCTCCCTAAGATAAGGCCAAGGGAGAGGGTTATGGCTGACAACAATTCCGAAAAACTGAACTGGTGCAAGGTGGCCGGGATTGGCGATGTCGCCGAAGGCCGTGTCAAATCCGTCCATGCCCAAGGGGTAACTTTGGCGCTGGTAAGATTTAACGGCCAGTATGCCGCGATGGAAAACAAATGCCCGCACCAGGGCGGCCCCCTGGGCGAAGGCTCGATCGAACGCGGTGAGGGTGACCAGTGCTGGTTAAGATGCCCCTGGCACGGCTGGGATTTTGATCCGCTGACCGGCAGACCCCCGGGCGGCCACGAAGATAGTGGCCAGAAAATGTACCCGGTTGAGGCACGCTCTGATGGTATTTATGTTGGGATTGAGCCAGAAGCCAAAGCTCAGGAAACCATTTCCGATGTTATGGTAAAAACCATGGTCAACTGGGGCGTAACCCACGTTTTTGGCATGGTTGGGCATTCCAACCTGGGGCTGGCCGAAGCCCTGAGACACCAGGAAATGAAGGGCAATCTTGCCTTTATCGGCATTCGCCACGAAGGCGCGGCGGCGTTTGCTTGCTCGGGCTATGCCAAGTTGACCGGAAAACCGGCGGCATGCCTGTCGATTGCCGGGCCTGGCGCCACCAACCTGTTGACGGGCTTGTGGGATGCCAAGGTCGACCGCGCCCCGGTGCTGGCGCTGACCGGCCAGGTCAATACCCAGGTATTCGGCCCCGGCGCGTTCCAGGAAATTGATCTTGCCAGCGCCTTTAGTGCTGTCAGCGCCTTCAGCCAGACGGTTTTGCAAAATTCCAGCCATGCCGAATTGATGACGCTGGCGATGAAAAACGCCATTGTTAAACGCGATGTCTCGCACCTTATTTTTCCTGACGAGGTTCAGGTCCAGGTCGCCGATGAGGGCGCCAAACCCTCGGGGCCAAAGGGGCGCATCGCGGCGGATACAATTACCCCGCCCACCGCTTCGGTCAAGGCGGCGTGTAATCTGATTGGCAAGGCCAAACGGCCACTGATCATTGTTGGCTACGGCGCCCGCGAGGCCATGGGCCCGGTTATCAAGCTGGCCGAGAGGCTGAAATGCCCGGTGGTCACAACCTTCAAGGCCAAGGGCCAGATTTCAGATAAACATCCCCACGCCGCAGGTGTTTTGGGGCGCAGCGGCACCCCGATCGCCAGCTGGTTCATGAACGAAGCGGATTTGCTGATGGTCTTTGGCGCGTCGTTTTCCAACCACACCGGGATCGAACCCTCAAAGCCGATTATCCAGGTTGATTTTGAACAAATGGCGCTGGGCAAGTTCCATCCCGTTGAGGCCCCGGTTTGGGGTGAGGTTGGGGTGACCGCCGGGTTGTTTTTGAAGGGTCTGGGTAAAAAGAAGGCACTTGACCAGCGTGCCGAGCTGGCGGACCGTTGGAAAATGTGGCGCCGGGAAAAAGCCTCGCGGCGCAAGGAAGACCGGGGAAAAGGGCTTAATTCGGCCACCGTATTCCATGCGTTATCGAAACTGGCCCCCAAAAATGCTGTGATCGCCGTTGATGTTGGCAACAACACCTACAGCTTTGGCCGCTATTTCGAATGCTCCGAACAACGGGTTCTTATGTCGGGTTATCTTGGCTCAATCGGTTTTGGTTTTCCCGCTGCCATGGGTGCGTGGGCGGCCACCCAGGCCGATAAAAACCACAAAGGCCGGCCGGTTCTTTCGATCTCCGGCGATGGTGGTTTTGGCCAGTATATGGGCGAGGTCACAACCGCGGTGAAATACCGCATGAATATCACCCATATTCTTTTGAACAACTTTGAGCTGGGCAAAATATCGAAGGAACAAATTGCCGGCCACTGGCAAGTCTGGCAAACCAGCCTTCATAACCCAAGCTTCGCTGCCTTTGCGAAAATATGCGGCGCCTTTGGTGTCAAGGTCACCAAGCCCGACCAGCTTGAGGCGGCGATTAAAGCAGCCCTCAAATACGATGGCCCGGCGATCGTCGAGATTATGACCGACGGGGAATTGATATAATGGTGGAAGCCCGCCTCCAGGCCCACTATGCCGCCCAGTGGCTGGCGCGCTATGGCCGGTCATACCTGCCGCCGCAAAGCGACGACAGCCACACCAGCATGCTGTGGAACCCCTCAGCCAGGCTGTTTTTAAGCCCGTCTTCAGG
>SMXR01000050.1 GCA_004356215.1 Alphaproteobacteria bacterium
AGGGGCCCGATATAAATCGTTGCCTTCCTGCCGCCGCCGATAATTTTTTCACGGTTGAGCTCGTAGCTTTCAAACTCTTCCGGGGTCGGGTCTTCATTGATAACGATCAGTTTGATCTTGACACCGGCAGGGACGTACAAAACCTCAGGGTCGAACCGGTGGTCTTTGATGATGATCGTGAACTCGGGCTTTTCTTTCGCCAGCGCCGGGGGGGACAGCGCAAACAGCCCGCCGATAACAAGCGCCAGACTCATCAGAAAAAATGTACGTATACTCAACATTCAGTAAATCCTCTTATTGCTTTCATATTAAGAATGATTCTCAACTAGATTGCAACTAATAATCATTCGCAAAAAGAAGTCAACAAAAAAATCACCCTTTTTAGGGTTTTTTTAGGCTTTTTAGCTTAGGTGGAAATGAGGGTCTTTGATCTGAATCAATAAATCCTACCAGACCCTTTATTTTTTCTGGTCCGCGTCCCGCCGCGGCCGCCGGTGGAGCGCGGGCGCAACAGAGCCGAGGGACCAATACCCAGGTCATTGTCTTCGAGCCGTTTAATCTCATCCCTGAGGCGCGCGGCTTCTTCAAACTCGAGATTGCCCGCCGCGTCTTTCATACGCCGTTCGAGTTCGCCTAGGTGTTTTTTCAGATTATGGCCAACCAGGTGGGGGGCCCCAAGATCGCCAGTGCCGACCGTGACGTAATCGCGTTCAGCCACGCTACCCAAAATATCGCCAATGTTTTTCTTGATGCTTGCAGGCGTTATGCCGTGTTTTTTATTGTAGGCCTTTTGTTTTTCGCGGCGCCGATTGGTCTCGGCCAGCGCCCGGTCGATACTGCCGGTGATGACATCGGCATAAAGAATAACGCGGCCATCAACGTTGCGCGAGGCGCGGCCGATGGTTTGCACCAGTGATGTTTCCGAGCGCAGGAAGCCTTCCTTGTCGGCATCCAGGATTGCCACCAAAGCGCACTCGGGGATATCAAGGCCTTCGCGCAGCAAGTTGATGCCAACCAGAACATCAAACGCGCCGAGCCTGAGGTCGCGGATAATCTCAATCCGCTCCAGGGTTTCGATGTCGGAATGCATATAACGGACGCGGACACCATTTTCATGGAGGTATTCGGTCAGGTCTTCAGCCATACGCTTGGTCAGGGTCGTCACCAGCACCCGCAAGCCCTTGGCGGCAACTTCGCAGCATTCTTTCATCAAATCGTCAACCTGGTGTTCCACCGGCCTAACCTCAACCGGCGGATCGATCAGGCCAGTGGGACGGATCACTTGTTCGGCTAGTTTATACTCTGTCTTTTCCAACTCCCACGGCCCTGGCGTGGCCGAAACGAATATAGTTTGCGGGCGCATCACTTCCCATTCTTCAAACTTTAAAGGCCGGTTGTCGATGCACGACGGCAGCCGGAAGCCATATTCTGCCAATGTTGACTTGCGCTTGAAATCACCCCGGTACATGCCATGCAGCTGGCCAATGGTGACGTGACTTTCATCGACGAATAGCATGGCATTCTCTGGCAGGTATTCAAAAAGCGTTGGCGGCGGTTCACCAGCTTTGCGCCCGGTAAGATACCTGGAATAGTTTTCAATGCCGGAACAGGCGCCGGTGGCCTCAATCATTTCAATATCAAACATGGTGCGTTCTTCGAGCCGCTGGGCTTCCAAAAGCCGGCCCATTTTGGTCAGCTCTTTAAGACGTACTTTCAACTCGGCCTTGATCTTTTTTACCGCCTGGTCCAGCGTCGGGCGCGGGGTGACGTAATGGCTGTTGGGGTAAATCTTGACGGCTTCCAAAATATCAGCGACTTCCCCGGTCAAGGGGTCAAACTCGGTGATTTTTTCGATCTCATCACCAAAGAACGACAAGTGCCAGGCGCGGTCTTCGAAATGCGATGGAAAAATCTCGATGGTATCGCCCCGCACCCGGAAGGTGCCGCGGGCAAACCCGGCATCATTTCTTTTATATTGCAGCGCGACCAGTTGGCGCATCAACGCGCGGGTATCGATGGTTTTCCCGACCTCCAGCGAAAACGTCATATTGGAATAGGTCTCGACCGAACCGATACCGTAGATGCACGACACCGATGCGACGATGATGACATCGTCGCGCTCTAACAGCGCCCGGGTGGCGGAATGGCGCATGCGGTCGATCTGTTCATTGATGCTGGCGTCCTTTTCAATATAAGTGTCAGAACGCGGCACATAGGCCTCGGGTTGGTAATAATCATAGTACGAGACAAAATACTCGACCGCGTTGTCCGGGAAGAACATTTTGAACTCGCCGTAGAGCTGGGCGGCCAGGGTTTTATTGGGGGCCAAGATCAAAGCCGGGCGCTGCATTTCCTCGATCACCTTGGCCATCGTGAAGGTCTTGCCTGAACCGGTTACGCCCAGCAACACCTGATCGCGGACTTGATCTTTTATGCCCTTCGTCAGTTGCCGGATTGCCTCGGGCTGGTCGCCAGAAGGGGTAAAGTCCGAAACCAGCCTGAAGGCCTTGCCGCCTTCGGATTTTTTCGGGCGGTTCACCTTGGGCGGCAAGAAAATCCCGGCCATATCGTCAATAATATCCATGGCTCCAATATGGAACTCTCCGGCTTAAATTCCAAGGGGTTACGGGTCCAAAGTAATTTTGTTTTAGGGTTTTCTCAGGGTGGACGAAATTAAAGCCAGCGGGTATAGAAAGCGATGGCTTTTTTATCAGACAAACTTGGAAAAATTAAACCCTCACCGGGACTGGAGCTGACCCGCAAGGTGACGGAGATGAAAGCCGCGGGCAAGGACGTTATCGGCCTTGGCGTTGGCGAGTCCAATTTTGAAACCCCCGACCATATCAAGGAAGCAGGCATCAAGGCCATTCGCGACGGCAAAACCCGCTACACCACGGTCGATGGCACCATCGAATGCAAGCGCGCGGTTGCGCTTAAATTCAAACGCGATAACAATCTGGATTTTTCCACCAATCAAATCTCGGTCAACTCTGGCGTCAAGCAAACGATTTACAATGCCTTGGTCGCGACCCTTAATCCCGGTGATGAGGTGTTGATTCCGGCGCCTTACTGGATGTCTTACCCCGATATGACGTTGCTTGCCGGCGGCGTACCAAAGTTGGTCGAGACCAGCATCGAGACCGGTTTTAAGCTTCAGCCCGCAGACCTGGATGCGGCGATTACTTCTAAGACCAAATGGCTGATTTTTAATTCCCCATGCAACCCGACCGGGGCCGCCTATACGCTGGAGGAATTCAAAGACTTGGCAGAGGTGCTTAACAAGCACCCCCATGTTTATGTCATGTGCGATGACATTTATGAGCACATTATTTACAACGATTTCAAATTTAAAACGCTATTGAATGCCGCGCCAGAGTTGGCGGATCGGGTTTTGACCATGAACGGAGTTGCCAAGGCCTATGCCATGACCGGGTGGCGCATTGGCTTTGCCGGCGGGCCGGAAGCCCTGATCAAGGCGATGTCAAAAGTGCAATCGCAATCGACCTCCAACCCATGTACGATCAGCCAGGAAGCCACAGTTGTCGCGCTTACCGGGCCGCAGGATTTTCTGAAAATTCGCGCAGCTGATTTCCAAAACCGGCGCGACAAAGTTCTCTCTATGTTGGGGCAAGTACGGGGAATTAGCTGTAATCGCCCCGAGGGCGCCTTTTATATCTATGCCGATTGCCGCGACCTGATTGGAAAGAAAACCCCCGCCGGTCAAGTTCTTGCCAGCGATACCGACATTGCTAAATATTTTCTGGAAAGCAAAGGGGTCGCGGTCATCCAGGGTGAAGTGTTCGGCCTGTCACCCTACTTCAGGCTGTCCTATGCCGCTTCAATGGACGTCCTTGAAGACGCCTGCGGCCGTTTACAGGAAGCCTCCGCCGATCTCACCTGAATGTTACGAAACGTTATTTGTTTTTGATACTTTAAGAGCTACATAAGCCCTGCTAGAATAATCTGGCTTATGAGGATCAAAAAGCATGCTGATCAAAACCAAAAAGCCCTGGGACCTTTCGGAAAACGAAGTGACCCCTGAGGCGCTTTACCTGAACCGCCGGAAAATTATTCAAGGATTTGGCGTTGCCGCTGCGGCGGCGGTAATTAGCCCTTTCCTTGGTTGGCAAAAAGCCATCGCGGCCCCGGATTTCACGGTTATCAAAAAAACCAACTATGCCGGGGATGAAGAGCTTAATTCCTACAAGGACATCACCACTTACAACAACTATTATGAATTTGGCACCAGCAAGTCTGATCCGGCCCGCAATGCCCATACGCTTATTACCGAGCCATGGTCGGTCAAGGTCAGCGGTGAGGCGGAAAAAACCGGCAGTATTGCCCTGGAAGATTTGATTGATTTCAACGCGCTTGAAGAACGCATCTACCGCCATCGCTGTGTTGAAACGTGGTCGATGGTGATGCCCTGGGTCGGGGTGCCGTTGGCCGCTGTTTTGAAAAAATTCAACCCCACCTCAAATGCCAAGTTTGTCCGCTTTGAGACCATTGCGGATCCCAAGCAAATGCCCGGGTTGCGGTCCCGGGTCCTTGATTGGCCTTATACGGAAGGCCTGCGCATCGATGAGGCCATGCACCCCCTAAGCTTTATGGTGGTTGGCCTTTACGGCAAGCCGATCCCCAACCAGAACGGCGCGCCGATCCGCCTTGTCGTGCCCTGGAAGTACGGCTTCAAGAGTATCAAATCAATCGTCTCAATCCGCTTTCAGGAAACCCAGCCGGTGGGGTCGTGGGAGGAAAATAACTCGCGCGAATATGGATTTTATTCAAACGTCAATCCCGACGTTGATCACCCGCGCTGGAGCCAGAAGCGCGAGCGCCGCATCGGTGAGTTTTTCAAGCGGAAAACCCTGATGTTCAATGGCTATGGTGAAGAAGTCGCCTCGCTGTATACCGGTATGGATTTGCAGAAAAACTTTTGATGAAATTAACCAAGCAACAACGCCGGGGATTATGGTGGATCCTCATGATAGGCATGGCGCTACCACTTTCCTGGCTATTGTACAATTGGGCGCTGGCGGTTGACGAAGGCTTTAACCTGGGCTACCTGACCAGCCTTGGGTTTCATCAATTAACTGCCAACCCGATCGAATACACCAACCGCTTTTTGGGTGATTGGGCCTTGCGGTTTTTGCTTGCCAGCCTTGCGGTCACGCCACTGGCAAGGATTTTTAAATTTAATCAGCTTGTCGCTTACCGGCGCATGATCGGCCTGTGGGCTTTTGCCTATGTTAGCATCCACCTCTCCAGCTATATTGTCCTCGATCAATTTTTCGATTGGGGCGAAATTTGGGGTGATATCCTGAAACGGAATTTCATTACGCTGGGCATGATCTCCTTTACGCTTTTGATCCCGATGGCCTTTACCTCGACCAAGGGCTGGATAAAGCGGCTTGGCGCAAAGGTGTGGAAACGTATCCACAAGGCGATTTATGTTGTTGCCCCCCTGGCCTCGGCCCATTATTTCATGATGGCCAAGGGCAACCAGCTTGATCCCAAAATCTATATCGGGATTGTCGCTGTGCTGCTGGGGATCAGGGTTTGGTTTTATTATCAGGATAAAACAAAAGCGGCGAACCGAAAGGCCGCCGCTTAAAAATTCTTAAAATTATTTTTCTTGCTTTTTCAGTGAGAAATCCCCGAAACGCTTTTTGAAACGTGCCACCTGGCCGCCTTTGTCCATGATCTTGCCAGCACCGCCGGTCCAGGCCGGATGGGTGCTGGGATCAATGTCCAGCTTCAGGGTATCACCCTCTTTGCCATAGGTCGAGCGGGTCTCATATGCCGTGCCATCGGTCATAACCACCGTGATGGCATGATAATCGGGATGGATATCCTTTTTCATTTTCGTCTCCAACTTCTCAAGTGCGGGCTGTATAACGCTTCTCAATTAAGAACGCAAGCCCCATTGAGTAACTTAACCAGTGTGCTTATATGTAAGTGCTATGAACAAAGAAACCGCAAATAAACGCTCTTCAAAAGTCGAAGAAAACCCGCAAAAAATTGTTGGTTCGGCTAAAAGCCTTAAAGTCATCTACAGCTTCCTTTTTCCATATAAGGGTTTGATTACTGCCGCTTTGGTCGCCCTGGTGGTTGCCGCTGGGGCCCAGCTGGCTATTTTTTATTCGTTTCGGTTTATTGTTGATAACGGCTTTTCGGTTAAGGATCCGGTGGCGATTGACACTTATTTCAAAACCCTTCTTCTCATCGGTTTTATCTGGGGCACGGCTATTTTCTTCCGCTTCAAGTTTGTCACCACCCTGGGCGAGAGAGTAGTCGCTGATATTCGCAAAAAGGTTCATGGCCACCTGGTCGAAATGTCGCCGGTTTTTTTCGAGATCAACCGGCCCGGGGAAATTTCTTCAAGGCTGACCGCTGATACCACCGTCATCCAATCCATCGTTGGCTCCTCAGCCTCGATCGCGCTTAGAAGCCTTTTCACTGCCATTGGCGGTGTCGCTTTGCTGTTAATTCTGAGCCCCAAACTGGCGGGGCTGTTGCTGCTGGTTATCCCGGTACTTGCCTTTGCAATGATGTTCTTTGGCAAGCAGGTTCGCCTCAGAACCCGCCTGGGCCAGGACAAACTGGCGGTCATTGGCGCCATGGCGGGCGAAGCCTTTTCCTCAATCCAGGTGGTCCAGGCCTTTACCCAGGAAGACCAGGAAAAAAAGAGATTCTCAAACGCTGTCGAGGAAACCTTTCAGGTTGCCAAAAAACGTATTTCCTCACGGTCAGCGATGATGGGACTGGTGACCATTCTGTTTTTCTCTGCGGTGGTCTTCGTGCTGTGGATCGGGGCCATGGACGTGCTTAAAGGCACCATGACCTGGGGTGACCTGACCGCCTTTGTCGGCATTTCCATTATGGTGGTGGCCTCGGTCGGGGCCCTCAGTTCGGTTTATGGCGATGTCCAGAAAATGATTGGCGCCGCGGGCCGCCTCAATGAACTTTTGACGGTGACCTCGGCGCTCAAGGTTGTGGCCCATCCGATTGCCCCGGCAAACCCGGTGAAGGGTGGTATTGCCCTAAAAAATATCACGTTCTACTATCCATCAAAGCCCAACATCAATGCCCTGCATGATTTTACGCTGACTATCGCGCCGGGAGAAACCGTTGCCCTGGTCGGGCCCTCGGGGGCGGGTAAAACCACTTTCTTTCAACTTTTGCTCAGGTTTTTCGACCCGCAAGAGGGCACCATAAAAGTCGATGGCGTCGATATTTCCAAAATGGATCCCAAGGTTTTAAGAACCCTGATCACTATTGTTCCCCAGGAAACCGTTCTGTTTGCTGAAACTATCCTGGAAAATGTCCGCTACGGCCGCCCTGAAGCGTCCCAAAAAGAAGTCTGGCAGGCTTTAAAGGATGCCCACGCTGAAGATTTCGTCAAGGCCCTGCCCAAGGGATTAAAGACGTATATTGGCGAACGCGGGGTGCGGCTTTCCGGCGGTCAGCGCCAACGTATCTCCATCGCCCGGGCAATCTTGCGCGGGGCGCCAATTTTTCTCTTAGATGAAGCCACCTCTTCGCTCGATTCGGCGTCTGAAAGGCATGTCCAGTTAGCCTTGAACAAGCTGATGAAAACGCACACCACCGTGGTCATCGCCCATCGGCTTTCAACCGTTCGCGCGGCGGATAAAATCATCGTCTTGGATGAGGGCAGGATTGTCGATCAGGGCAAACACCACGACTTGATTAAAAAGAAAGGGCTTTACGCCCATCTCGCGGAATTGCAGTTCAATTCTTAAAAGTTAGTTACGCTCGGACAGGTATTTTTCAGCCTCAATGGCAGCCATGCACCCTAGCCCGGCGGCGGTCACCGCTTGCCGGAAAATCTTGTCTTTGACATCACCGGCGGCATAAACCCCGGGCACTTCGGTAGCGGTGCTGTCGGGGGCGGTGATGAGATACCCCTCTTTGTCCATCTTCAGTTTGCCCTTGAACAGTTCGGTTGAGGGGTTGTGGCCGATGGCGATGAAAACACCGTGAACCGGCAGGATGGAATGGTCGCCGGTTTTGACGTTCTTCAATTTCAAAGAGGTCACGCCTAGCGGGTTTTCTTCGCCCTGGATTTCCTCGAGGACGGTATCCCACAGCACTTCGATTTTTTTATTTTTGAACAACCGTTCCTGCAGGATTTTTTCAGCCCTGAGTTCGTCGCGACGATGAACAAGGGTCACCTTCGTAGCAAAATTGGTCAAAAACATCGCTTCCTCCACCGCGGTATTGCCGCCGCCAATCACCGCCACTTCCTTTTCCTTGAAGAAAAAACCATCGCACGTTGCACACGCTGAAACGCCAAAACCCTGGAATTTTTCTTCTCCTTCAAGGCCCAGCCA
>SMXR01000006.1 GCA_004356215.1 Alphaproteobacteria bacterium
GTTGTTATTCCCGGCATCGTGCCTGAAAAAAATACCTATGCTGCGGTTATTGTCAAAAAAGTGGACGCCGGAACCCGGGCCAAAACCTCAATCAATGAACTGTTGCGTCCCTGAAAGGCAGCCCCTTGGCAAAAGCCAAAACATCCTTGATCAACCCGGTCCGGCTTGCCGCCGACCTGGTGCGGTGTCGCAGCATTACCCCAGCTGACGCCGGCGCACTCAATATTGTTCAGGCGGCCCTTGAGGGGCTAGGCTTTCGCTGTACCCGCTTGCCGTTTTCTTCCAAGGCGGGGGGCAAGGTTGACAATCTCTATGCCCGGTTTGGCACCCGCGCTCCCAATTTTTGCTTTGCCGGCCATACCGATGTCGTCCCCGCCGGGGATGAGGATGATTGGTCATTCCCGCCTTTTGGCGGCGAAGTCTCGGATGGAAAGCTTAAAGGCCGCGGCGCCTCCGACATGAAAGGCGCTATTGCCGCCTTTGTTGCTGCAGCCGGGTCTTTTCTGGATAAATCCGGTGACACTTTTTCAGGCTCAATCTCGCTCTTGCTTACCGGTGATGAGGAAGGCCCCGCCAAAGACGGCACGGTTAGGGTTTTGCAATGGCTTGAAGAAAACGGCGAGGCCCTGGATTATTGCCTTGTCGGCGAACCCACCAACCCGACAGAATTGGGTGAAATGATAAAAAACGGCCGCCGTGGCAGCCTTAATGTAAAGCTTTCGGTTGAGGGCAAGCAGGGTCATGTGGCCTATCCCGAACGGGGCCATAATCCGGTGCCGGGGTTGACCAGAATTCTGAAAGTTCTTGAAGATGAGGTTTGGGATACCGGCAGCGATAGTTTTCAACCATCCAATCTTGAAGTCACAAATGTCAATGCCGGCACCGGGGTTTTTAATGTTATTCCGGCTGAGGCCATGGCGATGTTCAATATCCGGTTTAATGACCACCACACCGCTGCCAGCCTGATCAAAAAGATCAAGGCGTTGGCTGAGGCAACCGGGGTGCCGCATACCTTTGATTTCCAAATTATCGGCGAAGCTTTTTTGACTGAAGCCCCGGACCTGATCAAGGCAGTCTCTGGCGCGGTCGAAGGGGTCGTGGGCAAGGCGCCGGCGCTGTCAACCACCGGCGGATCTTCGGATGCCCGCTTTATCAGAAGGGTATGTCCGGTGATAGAATTTGGCCTGATTGGTGCGACCATTCATGCTGTCGATGAATTTGCCCGCACCGAAGATATTGAAACCCTTGCCCTGATTTACCAAGCGATGCTGCAGAACATTTTTGAAAAAGCTGGCCGATGACCTTGGCGGACCATATTGCCCGGTCGCTTTATGTCGCTTTCCGGTTCCTGTTTGGCGACACCTCATCCCTCAAGTTTCTGGAGGTCTCTGCCCGGGGTGTCATGCGTTCATTCACGGCGCTTTTGCCGGCGCTCCCGCTTTATTTCCTGATAACCTGGTTGCAGTTGCGCCAAGGCGGGTTTGAGGTGTTCGATTTCGTTTATGTGGCGGGGCTTTTTGTCGGCTATGGTTTGGTCTGGGTGGCATTTGCCTTCTCCATTTTCTATGCCTATTCGATCGTTGGGCCTAAGCAAAATTTTCTTGTCTTTATGCCGCTTTATAATTGGGCGCGGGTTTATGTTCTTTTGATTTTGCTGCCTTTTGTCGCCCTTGCCTCCTTTGAAATTATTAGCGGCATGGTGGCGTTTGTTGTCTTGTGGCTCAGTGTTGCGCTGGCGCTCAGCTACAAGTTTTTCATTATCCGCACAACGCTCAACGTTTCGATCTTTCACGGTATTTTGTTCGTTTTGTATGATGCAGTTTTGCTGACGTTTATCGAAGAACTTTTATTCCAGCTTTTTGGAGCCTTTGGCGGGCCTAGTAGTCCACTCGGGTAAGATAAAGGCCCTCTGCCGGGGCATGGAACCCCAGCTTGGTCCGGTCCCGGGCTTCGAGCGATTTGGTGACATCATCGGCGCTCCATTTACCCTCTCCCACCAATTTCAGGGTGCCGACCAGTGAGCGCACCTGATGGTGCAGGAAAGACCTGGCCGAAGCCTGGATAAAAACTTCATCCCCCTCGCGCCAAACCTCCAGCTGGTCCAGGGTTTTTACCGGGGATTTGGCCTGACAACGGATCGACCGGAAGGTGGTAAAATCATGCTCGCCAACAAGCCGTTGGGCGGCCTCGTGCATTTCCCCGGCATCCAGCGGCTGGGGGACGTACCATACCTTGCCGCGGTCCAGAACCGGCGGTCCCTTGCGGTTTAAAATCCGGTACAGGTAATGACGCTTGATGGCTGAAAAACGGGCGTTGAAATCACCCGCAACCGCTTCAGCCTTTAGCACAGCAACGCGGGCGCCCTTGAGGTGGGCATTGATCGCCGCCATTACTTTATAAGGCGCCAACTTTTTTTCCAGGTCAAAATGCGCAACCTGGCCCAGCGCGTGCACTCCGGCATCGGTGCGCCCGGCGGCAATCAAGCGTAGTTTCTCACCGGAAAAGGCAAAAATGGCACCCTCCAGGGCTTCCTGAACCGATGGGCCGTTATCCTGGGCCTGCCAGCCGACATAATCGGTGCCATCATACTCGATTGTGATTTTATACCGCTGGGTCATGTCCGCTAGCTCAGCCGGGACCCGGGGGTGATAGTCTGGCCACGCAGAAATTCTTCTGAAGTCATAGGGGTTTTGCCTTCTTTTTGCAGCCTCCCAATCCGGTAAGCCCCGGTGCCGCAGGCAATAGTCAAGGTGGCGTCCAATACTTCCCCGGGTTGGCCCCGGCCCCTGGTTGCCACCCCCTCCAGAATTCGAATGCGCCTATCCCCTAAAGTGAACCACGCGCCGGGAAATGGCGTGAACGCCCGCACCGCCCGGTCAATTTCGGCGGCGCTTTTAGTCCAGTTTATTTTGCTGTCGTCTTTGGAAATTTTTGGCGCGTAAGTAGCCTTGTCGGTATCCTGGGGGCTGGCTTTCAGGCCGTCTGTGATGGTGTTCAGGGCCGGGACAATCATATCTGCCGCCAAGGCGGAAAGCCGGTCATGCAGCGTGCCGGCGGTCTCTCTTTGAGAAAGTTCAATGCTTTTGGTCAGGAAAACCGGGCCGGTATCAAGCCCCTTTGCCATCTGCATGATACTGATGCCGCTAACGTCATCCCCGGCGAGGATGGCGGCCTGGATTGGCGATGCCCCGCGGCCACGGGGCAACAGTGAGGCATGAATATTTATACAGCCATACCTCGGAGCTTTTAGAATGGCGTCGGGCAACAACAATCCATAGGCGGCAACAACAGCAAAATCCGCACCATGACCCTGGAATGCGGTTATATCATTTTGGTTTTTGAAATTTTTTGGGGTGAAAACGGGTGCCCCCATTTCTTCGGCACACAAGTGAACCGGGCTCTTTTTTTCGGCCATGCCCCGGCCCGCCGGGCGCGGCGGCTGGCTATAGACGGCACCAATTTCATGATCGCTGTTACCAATGGCCTTTAGCGCGGGGACGGCAAAATCAGGGGTTCCCATAAATATCAAGCGCAAGGGCTTCATGGTGCGGCGCTCCCACCCATCAAAGGGCATGTCCCTTCAGTTCTTCACGCTGGGCCTTGGTCAATTTTTTCAGGATCATTTTCCGCTTCAGCTTGGAAATGCGGTCAATAAACAAAATGCCGTTAAGGTGATCCACTTCGTGCTGGATGCAGGTCGCCAACATGCCATCGGCCTCTATTTCCTGGGCTTTGCCGTTGTAATCAAGAAATTTGACCCGGCATTTCTCGGGCCGGTCGACTTCGGCAAAATTTTCCGGCACCGACAAGCACCCTTCCTTAAAAGTGTTTTGTTCGTCACTGGTCCAGGTAATCTCGGGGTTGACGTAATATTGCGGGGCTGCGGGCTCTTCTTCGCCGGAAAGATCCATAACCACAACGCGCTTGGGAACACCAACCTGAATGGCGGCTAACCCTAGGCCGTAGGCGCCATACATCGCTTGCAGCATATCATCCATCAATTTTTGCAGCGCCTTGTCGACATTCTCAACAGGTTCGGAAATTTCCCGAAGCCGGTCGTCAGGGGCACAGATTATTTTTAATTTAGCCATCTTTGGTCCCAACCTGAATTGTCACAAATTCCCTAGTCGCTTAAGATGCGCCCGTCAAGGCGCGGGAACTTTTCCTTGCATCGCAAATTAGATAGTGGTTCCTTCGAGGAATACAAACTTCGCTGAAGGCCTGACATGATTTTGGACCCATACTTTTTGACCCTAATTCTGGCTTTTGTCGCTGGCGCCGGGATTATTGGCCTTATGGTCTGGCTTGCCGGGCGCGGCAAAAAATCAACCGATGGCCTGGCTGAATTGATGAAAGATTTCGACCAGCGTACCCAGGAATTGGCGGGTCGTCTGGCGCAGCTATCTGAGGACAGCCGCAAATCACAAGCTGAGCTTTCCCGCGCCATCCAGGACCGGCTTGACAAGGTCAGCGCCCGCATGGGTCAAAGCCTTGAACAATCGGCCACCAAAACGGCAAAGTCTGTGGGCGATATTCAGGCCCGGCTGGAGGTGATTGATAAGGCCCAACACAACATTACCGAACTGTCGGGCGAAATAGTCGAGCTGCAGAATATCCTTTCCAACAAACAGGCTCGCGGCGCTTTCGGGGAGGTCCAGTTGAAAGACCTGGTGTCGTCGATCCTGCCGCCCCAGGCCTATAAATTCCAGGCCACCTTATCGAACAAAAGGGTTGCCGATTGTCTGGTCCACCTGCCCAACCCGCCGGGGTCGATTGTGGTCGATGCCAAATTTCCGCTGGAAAGCTTTCACCGGCTGCGCAATGCCAGCGATGGGGTTGAAAAAGACCGTGCCGGCAAGGCGTTCGGCGCCGACATTTTAAAACATGTGACCGATATTGCCGAGCGTTACATCGTGCCTGGTGAGACCGCCGATTCAGCATTGATGTTTTTGCCGTCAGAAGCGGTTTACGCCGAACTTTACGCCAATTATTCCCATATTGTTGAAAAAAGCTATCGCCTGAAGGTCTGGATCGTCTCCCCCACAACCCTGATGGCAACCCTAAATACCGTCCGCGCCATTCTGATGGATGTCAAAATGCGCGAACAGGCCGGCCTGATCCAGATCGAAGTGGGTAGGCTGATGGAAGATATTGTCCGGCTTGATGGCCGGGTATCCAACCTTTCCAGCCATTTTTCCCAGGCCGAAAAGGATATTCGGGAGATCCAGACTTCGACGGGGAAAATCTCCAATCGCGGCAAACGTATCCGCGAAGTACGCCTGGAAGATGATGAAGATGACGCAGAAGCCATCAGCCCGGAAAAACCACGTCCCA
>SMXR01000007.1 GCA_004356215.1 Alphaproteobacteria bacterium
CAAATTTAGAACTGACGAAGGGATTTAGAGATGCAGTCGAACGGCACTTTCATGAAATTTTTAATGGCCTCTACGCTGGCATTGTTTTTGGCAGCCTGTGGCGGCGGTGAGGAAATAGACACAACACCCACGGACATTGAGCCTACCGTGGCACCACCACCTCCTCCTCCGATTGATACCGGCCCTGTTTATGCAGATGGCAGCCAGGAACAATTGGCGGCGTTGGCTGGTGATACTGTTTTATTTGCCTTTGACAGTGATGAGCTGACCTCAGCCTCACGGGCAACCTTAAGGGCCCAGGCGGGCTGGTTGGGATCCTATTCCAACGTCTCGATCACGATTGAAGGCCATGCCGATGAGCGCGGCACCCGCGAATATAACCTGGCGCTGGGTGAACGGCGTGCGGTTGCGGTGCAAAATTATCTTGAGGGTTTAGGGGTAGATGCCTCACGGATAAGCCGTATCAGCTATGGCAAGGAACGTCCGGTTTCTTTTTGCAGCAATGAATCGTGCTGGAGCCAAAACCGGCGCGGCGCAACGGTTGTAAATTAACCACGGGCTGTTTTAAATTTGGGCTTAAACCCCCGCGTTTTCTGTGCCGGACAAAGTTTGGCAAAAGGGGCGCGGGGTTTTTTTTGGGTGCAGGGTAAATTGCTTGAGGGCCTTAATTTAGTCGTTTTGGACCCGTAAACGGAATAATTATGAAAAGATTACAAAAATTACTGCCTTTTTTTGCGCTGTTGCTGATGCTCGGCGCCGGGCTTTTTGCGGCGTTGCAGCCGGCGGGTGCGCAATCGAGCCGCGATTATGATGATATTCTTGACCGGATTGAACAAATTGAAAAAGAACTGAGAACGCTGCAAAGATCCGCCGCCCGGGGAAAGTTGCCCGTCACAAGTGGTACGAGGGCGATCATGTTACCCTCTGACCAGCCGCCCTTGTTGGCTAATCTGGAAATTCGCATGAGCCAGCTTGAGCGTGAGCTCAGAAACCTCACCGGCCGGATCGAAGAACTAGTCAACCGCCAGGATATTTTGGAGCGGGAAATGGACCTGTTCCGCAAGGATGTTGAATTCCAGCTTCGTGAGGGCAGGGACGACGGTACGCTTTTGGAAGAAACCATCCCTGGGGAAACCTCCTCAACTTCTTTGAGCCTGCCGGCAAACCAGGCCGCCACCACGCCTTCTTTGACCTTGCCCAGCGGTGATCCGGCAAGCCAATACGATTTTGCCTTTTCGCAATTAAAACGCGGTGATTTTACCACTGCCGAGGCGGCATTTGAGGCGTTTCTTGAGGCCCATCCGGACGATGCGCTGGCTGGGAATGCCCAATACTGGCTGGGTGAGACTTTTTATGTCAGGAAGGATTATCCGCGGGCGGCTGAGGCTTTTCTGAAAGGTTTCCAAAATTATCGTGACAGCAACAAGGGCCCGGATAGTCTTCTCAAACTAGGCATGACCCTAAGCGCCATGGATAAACCGGAAGAAGCCTGTGCCGCGTTTGCTGAACTGGAAAACCGTTATCCTGAGGCCATCCCAGCCATCAAGGAAAAGACCGAGGCACAAAAGGAACGCCTCGGTTGTTGACCATGGCGGCTCCATATACATCGCAGGAATTCGCCAGGGAAATGGCAGCTCTCGGCCTTACCCCCGGCGATGGACCGTTTGCGGTGGCGACATCGGGCGGCCCCGACAGCATGGCCCTGGCCTTGCTGTTTGCGGGCTGGGGCAAGGCGACGTATCTCATCTTTGATCATGGTTTGCGCAATGGCTCGGCCGCAGAAGCGCGCCAAGTTGGGCAATGGCTGGAAAATAAGGGCCACTCCCATAAAATTCTAACCTGGCAGGGGGCAAAACCCACCTCTGACATTCAGGCCCAGGCACGGGCGGCCCGGTATCAGGCGCTTGAGGGCTGGTGCCGCAGCAATGGGGTCACCGCCCTGTTGCTTGGCCATACCCATGATGATCAGGCTGAAACATTTTTGATGCGGTTGCTGCGGGGCTCTGGCGTCGACGGGCTTGCGGCAATGGCCGCGGTTGCCCCGCCGGTGACGGGTAACAACGGACCAAAACTGGTGCGGCCGTTGCTGGGCGTTGCTAAAGCCCGCCTGAAAGAATTTTTAAAGGCCGAGGGCCAAGATTATATCACTGATCCCAGCAATGAAAACCCGGCGTTCTTGAGGGTCCAGGTACGCAGGCTTTTAGCGGCGAGCGATATCGAAGGGTTTAACGCCGATACCCTGGTAAAAACCGCCAGCCGCATGGCCCGGGTCAAGGGGGTGCTTGATAGCCTCACCCGCGAGGTTCTGAAAAATTCGCTGCAAGTGTTTGATGAAGGGTACGGCAGATTGGATACTCCGGGCTTGCTGGCGGCGCCCGAGGAAATTGGCCTGCGCGCCCTATCCAAAGCCCTGGTCGCCTTTGGCGGCGGCAGGTATCCACCGCGGCTGGAAAAACTTGAACGGCTATACCAGGCGCTTAAGGAAAAGGATTTTTCCGGGGCCACCCTGGCCGGATGCCAGATTTTTCCTGACCATGACGGCTTTATTTATTTTTGCCGCGAAGCGTCTAAAATTTCCCAGACCTTGTCTTTGAACCCGGGTGAGCGAGCGATTTGGGACCGGCGGTTTGAGGTCAGCCTTAAGGAGGGCGGAACCCCAGGGGAAGTGCGGGCGCTGGGCGAGGGCGGCTGGACCTCACTGGTGCAGAACCACCCGGGCCTCAAACAAACCCCAATTCCTTTCCCGGTCAAGGTTGGCCTGCCGGCCTTGTTTACCAGCGGCGGGGTGGTTGAAGTGCCTCATTTGCATTTCCCCGCCAGCAACGGCCATTTGGCCATTTCAGACCCGGTTGCCGCCAAACTGCTTTGACTTGGGCAAACTAAATGAATAAAAGGCTGTGGTGCTTGTTTTTTTGCCATTCAGGGTTATTTAAAGGGTAATATTTTGGTGAGCGCGAGGAATGGCAGGAAAAAATTTACTTTTTTATGCTAAACTCATAACAATAATGAAAAAAGGAAACATCCTTTGAACAATTTTAGTAAAAACATGATGATCTGGCTGGCGATCCCGCTTTTTCTTTTGCTGGTCTGGAGCGTTCTGAACGATTCAGCCGGGGTAAATCCGCCCCAAGAGTTGGCTTATTCCGAATTTTTGAGGGATGTCGACAATGGCACCGTCGCCAATGTCACGATCACGGGCAACACCATCACCGGCGTTCACACCGACCAAACACGCTTTACCACCACCAAGGCGGAGGACCATCCTGAGCTGATTTCCAAACTCGCTGAAAAAAACATCAGTTTTACAATTGTTGAGGAAAAGCCTGGTTTTTGGGGCTATGTCGGAACCTTCCTGCCGTTCCTTCTGCTGATCGCGGTGTGGATATTCTTCATGAATCGTATGCAAGGCGGCGGTGGCCGGGGTGCCATGAGTTTTGGCCGCAGCCGGGCGCGGCTTCTCAATGAAACCCAGGGCAAGGTCACCTTTGATGATGTTGCCGGCATTGATGAAGCCAAGGAAGAGGTTGAAGAGATTGTTGAATTCCTGAAAGAGCCCCGTAAGTTTCAACGCCTGGGGGGTAAAATTCCCAAAGGGGCGCTTCTGGTAGGCGCCCCAGGCACGGGTAAAACGCTGCTGGCCCGGGCTATTGCTGGCGAGGCCGATGTACCGTTTTTCAACATTTCCGGCTCTGATTTTGTTGAAATGTTTGTCGGTGTTGGCGCCAGCCGGGTGCGCGACATGTTTGAACAGGCCAAGAAACACGCCCCGTGCATTATCTTTATTGATGAAATTGACGCCGTTGGCCGCCACCGTGGCGCCGGCCTTGGCGGCGGTAATGATGAGCGCGAACAAACCCTCAACCAATTGCTGGTGGAAATGGACGGGTTCGAGACCAACGAGGGCATTATCCTGATCGCGGCCACCAACCGGCCCGATGTGCTGGACCCGGCGCTGCTGCGTCCCGGCCGTTTTGACCGCCAGATAGTTGTGCCGCTGCCCGATATTATCGGCCGTGAAAAAATCCTTGAAGTTCATATCAAACCGGTGCCGCTGGCGCCGGATTTCGACCCATTGATTATCGCCCGGGGCACTCCCGGTTTTACCGGCGCTGATCTTGCCAATTTGGTCAATGAAGCTGCGCTTCTGGCGGCCCGCAAGGGCAAACGCCTGGTTTCAATGGCGGAATTTGAAGAAGCCAAGGACAAGGTTATGATGGGGCCCGAGCGGCGCTCGATGGTAATGTCCGAAGATGAGCGCAAGCTGACCGCCTTCCATGAAGCCGGCCATGCCCTGGTGGCTTATTATTGTCCAATGTCTGATCCAATCCACAAGGCAACAATTATTCCCCGTGGCCAGAACCTTGGCATGGTCATGCGCCTGCCTGAACGTGATCAATATTCCATCAGCCGCGAAAAAATGCACGCCAACCTGGCGATCGCCATGGGCGGCCGGGTCGCAGAGGAAGAGGTGTTCGGCTACGACAAGGTAACCTCCGGTGCTTCAAGCGATTTTCAAAGCGCCACCAACCTGGCCCGCGCCATGGTCACCCGGTACGGCATGTCCGACAAGCTCGGGCCGTTGCAATACCAGGAAGAAGATGAAGAGATTTTCCTTGGCCATTCGGTGACGCGCCACCAGAATATTTCCCAGGAAACTGCCAAGCTGATCGATAACGAGATCAAGCGGTTTGTGGTTGAAGCCCACAAGCGGGCGCAAAAAATTATCAGAACCCACCGCAAGAAACTGGATAAAATTGGCAATGCATTGCTTGAATATGAAACCCTGACCGGGGCAGACATCGAAGCCTTGATCAAAAACAAAAAGATTGATCGAACCCCGGCTGTAACCGAAGACGACGTTAAGGCCAAGAAAAAGGTCAAGGGTTCGGTGCCATCTGCCGGCGCCAAGAAATCCAGGCCCAAGGATTTTGGTGGTGAACCACAGCCGCAAGGTTAACCCAGCCAAATAAGGAAAAAATCGGGTGGGGGAAAATCTTTCCACATTTGGCGCAATTCCAAAAGACGTAAAGCTGTACCTGAGGCCGACCGCGCTGGGCCGCGCCGGATTGGATATGGCCCTGTCCCTGTCGCTTGGCGGGGGAACGGTCAGGTTTTCAAGCCTTGAATTGATCCTAAAGAATGATGGCAAGCGGCTTTATCAAGGCACCTTTCCGGTCACCAGCCTGACGTCCCTGAAAGACCAGCTTCCCGAAGCGGCCGCCAAGCAATTTGACCAGGTGCTTGATCATTTGACCTCGCCCCGGCAAGACTTACAGCTTGCCCACGGCGCATCACTTTCATTTGCCACGCCCCTGGTGATGGGGATTTTGAACATTACCCCGGACAGTTTTTCTGATGGCGGCGATTTTTTTGACGCCGGGTCTGTCAAAAAACGCGCCGTGGAGATTTTTAAATCCGGAGCCAACATTTTGGATGTTGGTGCGGAATCCACCCGCCCCGGGGCCAGCGAAGTGCCGGTGGAAGAGGAACTGGCGCGTCTCAAGCCGCTTTTTGAGGTCATCGGTGATTTGCCCGGGCCAGTTTCGGTGGATACCCGCAAGGCGGCGGTCATGGCCGCTGGCCTCGCGGCGGGGGCCGAGATAATTAACGATGTTTCAGCGCTTTCGTTCGATACCGGCGCTCTGGAGGCGGCAAATGCGGCCTCGGGCATCGTTTTGATGCATACCCGGGGTGATCCAAAAACCATGCAGGATAATCCCCGGTACCAGGATGTTCTTCTGGATGTTTACGATTATCTGGAGGGCCGCATTGAAGCCGCGGTTGCCGCCGGAATTCCGCGCCAAAAGCTGATGATTGACCCCGGTATCGGCTTCGGCAAAACCACCGCCCACACCCTGGAACTTTTGCAGGGCTTAAGCCTGTTTCAGGGATTGGGGCGCCCGGTTCTGATCGGGGTTTCCCGGAAACGTTTCTTGGGCGAGCTGGGCGGCGAAAAAAATCCAAAAAAGCGGCTTGCCAGCGGCCTCGCCGCCGCGCTTCTGGCGGCAGGGCATGGGGCGCAAATTATCCGCACCCATGATGTGGCTGAAATGCGTCAGGCCCTCGCCGTTTTTAACGGATTTGGCCAGGGTGCGGGCTAATCGGGGGTATTAACCATAATTTCAGGTATTTTTCTTAAAATTCAGGGGAATTAGAAGGTTTTTAAGTGAAAAGGTACTCCGCAAAATAAAAGCCAACTAATAAACATAATTTTGCCATTTCCCTCGTTGAGGTATAAGGCTAAGACCATGTTCAGGAAAAAAGGAACAGGGATTGAACACTAAACGCAAATATTTCGGCACCGACGGCATTCGCGGCAAGGTCAACGCCGCTTCAATGACCGCCGAGACGGTGATGCGTGTGGGCATGGCGGCGGGGCGCTATTTCACCCGCGGCGACCACCGTCACCGGGTGGTGATTGGCAAGGATACGCGGCTTTCCGGTTATATGTTTGAACCCGCCCTGACGGCTGGTTTTGTTGCCGTGGGCATGGACGTTATTATGTTCGGGCCGATGCCCACGCCGGGCGTGGCGATGCTGACCAAAGCCATGCGCGCCGACCTTGGGGTGATGATCACGGCGTCGCACAATTCCTTTGATGACAATGGCATCAAGCTTTTTGGCCCCGATGGGTTCAAGCTGTGTGATGCCGCCGAGCTTGAAATCGAAGCGCTGATGGACAGCGCCTTTGACGAAGCCCTGCCGGGGCCGCACCTGACCGGGCGCGCCAAACGTCTTTACGATGTTGATGGCCGCTATATCGAATTTGCCAAAAACACGATGGCCCCGGGGTTTTCACTGGAAGGCCTGAAAATTGTTCTCGATTGCGCCAATGGCGCCGCCTACAAGGTAGCGCCAACGGTTCTTTGGGAGTTGGGTGC
>SMXR01000051.1 GCA_004356215.1 Alphaproteobacteria bacterium
ATGGATCATATTGGCCACAACATTTTCAAAAATTTCATCCAGGGCGCCACGCCAGCCGGCATGGGCCGCAGCAATTATTCCACCAACCGGGTCAGCAAAAAGCACCGGGGCACAATCCGCGGTCAAAACCCCAAGGATTAAATTTTGTTCGCGGGTAATCAAACCATCTGCCTCAATTTTTCCCCCGGCAGGAATAGGCTTGTCGAGCAAAACGATGGTGCTGGAATGAACTTGGTAAAGGGTATTTATGGGCCTCTTTTTCCCGGTCAGGCAGGTCGATATTCTGTTACGGTTTTCTGTTATCGCGGCTGGGTCGTCTGACGAACCGGGTCCACAATTCAGGCTGTCATAAATTCCGGTTGAAACCCCGCCCCGGCGGGTGAAAAAACCGTGGCTGATACCTGGGTCAGATAAAAGGGGTGAGGCCTTGAATTTCAGATCCATCAGTCCGCCTCAGGCGGGCTGAAGCTTGCTGGTGGCACCGTATTTTTTTTGCCAAGGCACAGCACCTTGAACAGGCCGCCCATTTCTTCAGGTGATACTAGGCGGTCAACCGCGGAAAGGATTTGTTTTTTTTGTTTTTGGTTTGCGCTATCCAGAAGTTTTCCAGCGCGGTGTTCAATACCAATATTTTCCAGAAAATTCCCTTGGCTCAACGGCCCGTAAACTGCGAGACCCAGATTTTCGGCTTTTTCCACAAGGTTTAAGAAATCAACATGGGCGGTCAGGTCACTGACCCCCGGCTCAGCGAGAACACCAACAGGTTGATGATTTTTTACCGCTTGAAATGTGTCTCCTGCGCCTGGCTGATCGTAGCCATAATCAATGATCAAGGCCAAGCCACCCGCGGCTTTCAGGCGTTGTGCCATAGCCCCGATCCAAAACGCTGCCTGCGGGCTGGCCTCTTTAATATCACCCGGCCTGAAGCCGCCTTCGGGCAGCGGCGGGCCGCTGGCCTCACCAACGCCAAGCACCAATTCACCATCTTCGACATCAATCATGCGTTCAGCCCAGCCCGGATCAGTTTTGACAAACTGGCGGATCGGCAGGCAATCAAAAAACTCGTTGGCAATAATGAACGAAACCCCAGGTGGGATATCATCCATACTGTTGTGCCAATTGGCATCGGGGACCGCCTTTTTTTGCGCTTCCATTAACGGCGGGCTGACTTCGATAAAATGAACTTTAAGCGCCTCCCTTAAACCCGGAACCACCTCAATGGCACGCAAAGCGTCGGCCATAAGGGTCCCGCGTCCGGGGCCAAGTTCAACAAAATGCACCGGGCTTGGGCTGCCCATGCCCAGCCAGTAATCGACAAAAAACAGTCCGATCAATTCACCGAACATCTGGCTGATTTCCGGCGATGTGGTGAAATCTCCCTCAGATCCCAACGGGTCACCGCTGATATAATAACCAAATTCGGGGTGGGTCAGGGCAAGCTCCATATAATGGGCAACCGTGATCGGGCCCTGACGGCCGATAAGTTTGACGATATGTTCCTTTAAAGCGGTCATCTATTTGTTCGGTGCGGCGGCCTTCCCCCTTTTCAGGCTGGAGGCGATTAACCACAAGCCAAAGGCGATCATCGGCAACGACAGTAATTGACCCATGCTGATGGCATCCCAGAGTTTCCCCAAATGGGCATCTGGAACGCGGACAAATTCAATCAAATAGCGCGAAACCCCGTACCAGGCGAAAAAGATACCAACCAGCATGCCAGGTAATTTCCGGGCGTTGGTCCGAGCCATTAGAAAGTTAAGAACCAGGAAAAGCAGCAGCCCCTCAAGCGCCGCCTCATATAACTGTGAAGGATGCCGGGGCAGGGGCCCGCCGCCGGGAAAAGGCATAGCCCAGGGCAGATTAGAAGGCGCCCCCCACAACTCGCCATTGATGAAGTTGGCAATTCGTCCGAAAAACAATCCCGCCGGAACCACACAGGCGACAAAATCGGAAAAGCTGAAAATATCGATTTTGTTACGTTTGGTAAAAAGGTAAATCGCCAATATTACGCCCAGCAGACCGCCATGGAATGACATACCGCCTTCCCAAATTTTAAGTATTTCAATAGGGTCGGCCAAGTATTCCGCTGGTTTATAGAAAAAGACATAGCCAAGGCGGCCGCCAAGAAACACCCCGATCAGCGCCCACAAGGCAAAATCATCCACCTGCAGGCGGGTGTAGGGGGTTGCCATTTTTTTTGTGAACCGGGCCAACCACCACCAGCCAAACATCAGGGCGGCGACATAGCTTAGCGAATACCAGCGCAAGACAATTGGTCCCCAGCGAACAATTTCCGGATCCATGTTGTGGTATTCAAGGGTGGCTAGGACGGGCTCGAAAATCATTCTAATTCCCCTGGCGGGTTTGAATAAAAAGTTACAATCGGATCATGGCGGTTACCCGCTTTTTGTCAAGAAAAAGGGGTGTAAACACTATGTTATTTTGACACTCCGGAGGGATCAGAGTAATGTCCTGTTGCAAATAAAAAGCGGGATAAAATTATGCAAACCGACAACCCTATTTTTGATGATTTATCCAAATTGGCGAACGGCCTTGTCAGCACCCTCGATAGCGTCAGAAAAGAATGCGATGCCATGGTTCGCGCCCGGATTGAGCGCCTCGCCGCCGAGTTTGAATTGGTGCCCCGCGATGAGTTCGAGGTTTTAAAGGAAATGATGCTGAAAATGAAAACCGAGAACGCTGATTTGGAAAATCGGCTTGCCGCCCTTGAAAAAACCTCCGGTAAAGCCAAAAAAACCTCAAAAAAATAAATAAAAGCAAAAAATTTAATTTTTCCCCCTTGCTCTTGGACTCTAGCAGTGGCAACCTACATTTAGTGGCTGCCGGCTCAAATTAACCATATCTAGTGTTTGTTTGACGCGCCGGGCCTGGAGGGGAGAAACGGGATATAACCCGGCAGGCCACATTGTTTAGGGAGCTAAAACGATGGCCACATTGTTTTCTGACGAGGTGGATACACCTCTCGTCAATCCTCTTGAAAATATAGAAACTGTGCTTGGGGCTAACGGCTGGCCTTATGAACGCATGAGCGACGAGGAAATTTCCGCCACCGTAAAAGGCAAGTGGTGTGAATATTTCCTGCGCTTCTATTGGCAGGAGGAAGGGCAAATTCTTCAGCTTGCCTGTATTCTGGATTTAAGCATTCCCGAAGACAGGAAAAAACCGATTTACGAAACACTTGCTATCCTGAACGAGCGTATTTGGTTGGGCCACTTTGAAATCTGGGATGAAGACAACGTCATCATGTTCCGGCATGCATCGCTGGCGGAAGAAGGGACGAACGGGGTAAGTTCTTCCACGTCCAGCATGTTAATGGAAATTGCCTTGACCGAATGCGAACGTTTTTATCCGGTTTTTCAGTTTGTGGCATGGACCGACAAGGATCCGTTGGAAGCCATTGATGCAGCAATGCTGAATACGGTGGGTGAGGCTTAAGACCTCCGGTCACTAAATTGTAAGATATTTTCATGGCGTTCTTTTCAAAAATAACGCGCAGTCAGCCTTTACTTCTTATTGGCGCTGGCAATATGGGCGGCGCTCTTTTGCAGGGCTGGCTGGCGGCCGGGCTGGGTGAAGACGCGGTTATCATCATTGACCCTAAAGGTGCATCCGCCATCCAACGGAATTTAAGACTGAAGGCTGCGAAAGTTTTTGAAGATTTAAGCCAAATGGGGGAAATTCCGGCGCCCTCGGTTGTGGTCTTTGCTGTCAAACCTCAATTTATAGCCGACGTTTTTAAACAGGGCGATCATATACCGTTGGCCAATTCGTTGTTGCTGTCGATTGCCGCGGGTACCCGCTTTGATCTTTTTGAAAAACGGTTTGGCGAGGATAAAGCGATCATCCGCGCCATGCCCAACACTCCAGCGGCCATCGGGAAGGGCATCACCGCCCTGATTGGGAATGCCGCAGCGGGGGAGGCCGATTTAAATCTTGCAGAAGAACTTATGGCCTGTGTTGGCAAGGTTCTCAGGGTTTCGTCCGAAGACGACCTTGATACCGTCACCGCGCTTTCGGGTTCTGGCCCGGCATACTTTTTTTATATGGTCGAGGCCATGGCCGCAGCCGGGGTTGATGCAGGGCTGGCCCCGAAGGTGGCGATGACACTGGCCCGGGAAACCCTGGTTGGCGCCGCCCAGTTGTTGGAAACGTCAGACCTTGAGGCGGCCGAACTTCGCCGCCGGGTGACAAGCCCCGGGGGTACCACCGAAGCGGCCCTGAAGGTTTTGATGTCTGAGGATGGTTTAATGACACTAATGAGCCAAGCAATCTTAAAAGCCAAAACCCGCGGCCGCGAATTGTCATCCTAGTTTATTTATTCCACTCTCTGGCTTTTTCCTGGTCGGCATCTTTAGCTTCAACCCAACTGGTGCCGTCGCTATAAATTTCCTTTTTCCAAAACGGGGCCTCGGTCTTTAGCCAATCCATCAGGAACGAGGCGGCCTCAAACGCATCGCTGCGGTGGGCGGAGATACAGGCAACCAAAACAATTTGCTCTTTAGGTTTTAAGGGACCATGGCGGTGGATGATCAAACAATCCTGTAGGTCCCACCTTTTCCTGGCCTCGCCTTCCACTTTCTCAAGTTGTTTTTCGGTCATGCCGGGAAAATGTTCAAGCTCAAGAGCTTCAAGCTTGCCGCGCTCTTCATGGCCGCGCACCAGCCCGGTAAATGTAACAATGGCGCCCGGGTTGCGACAGCCATCAACCATCGCGGCAACCTCTTTTGATGCTTCAAAATCCTTTTGCTGAACTTTTACCGTCATTTAGTCTCTAACCCCCGGTCACCGGCGGGAAGAAAGCCACTTCATCATCCTTAAAAACTTCCTGGTCCCAGCTGACGAAAACCTGATTCAGAGCCACCCTTATTTTTTTTCGATCCTCCAAAGCGTGGACATAATTTTCACCCCGCGTACACAGCCAATCGCCAAGGTCTGAAATGGTTTTCACAGCATCAGGTGGACTTACCCGTTCCTGATCCTTGCCGATACGTTCCCTGACCCAGGCGAAATAAAGAAGATTCATGACGCACCCCTTTAAAAATGTTTCAACCCGACCCGAAGATAATCATAGCCGGTATAAAGGGTGAAAATTGCCGCCAGCCACAAAAGCGTCAGACCTATTCCCATTGCCGGAAACCACGCCGGGGCGGCATTGCCAATCAGAAGCGCGCCAAGGGCGATCAATTGAAATGCGGTTTTCCATTTGGCTATCCTGGTGACCGGGATCGAAACCTTCATTCCGGATAAAAATTCGCGCAGACCCGAAACCAGGAGTTCCCGCAAAAGGATCACCATCGCAGCCAGAATATGAATGCCATCTATGACATTAAACGCCGTCAGCATTAATAGCGTTGCGGCGATCATCAGCTTGTCGGCGATCGGGTCAAGAAATTGTCCCAGCCGAGAGGTGACTTTGTAGGCCCGGGCGAAATAGCCGTCAAAATAATCGGTAATTCCGGCCAAAGTGAACACAACAAAAGCGACCCAGTGGCTCCACGGAAAGGGTAAATAAAACGCCCCAATCAATATCGGGATGACCAAAATTCGCGACATCGAGAGGATGTTGGGAATGTTTTTCATTTCTTTTGCTACGCCCCTTAAACGAACAATATGCCTAATTTACTCAACGTCAACCTTGCTCATGAAAAAAACCATAAATGGTTTCGGCGATGGCCTTGCTGATTCCTTTCACGGCTTCCAGGTCTTTAACCCCGGCTCCTTTTACCGCACTGGCAGACCCAAAATGATTAAGCAATGCCCGTTTGCGGCCGGGGCCAATGCCCGGCACTTCATCTAAAAGTGATGAATAAATGGTTTTCCTGCGCCGGGTCCGATGGGCGTTGATGGCAAAGCGATGGGCCTCATCCCGCAAGCGCTGTAAAAAATATAATTCTGGGCTATCCGGGGGCAGGGTAAACGCCGCCTGGCCCTGGACATGAAACTGTTCACGCCCGGCATTGCGGTCCGGGCCCTTTGAAATAGCGACCAAGGGCAATTCTTCGATTCCTAAATCCTCCATGATTTCCAATGCGGCGCCCAGTTGGCCTTTGCCGCCGTCAATTAAAACCAGATCGGGCCATTTGCCCATCCCGCGGTCCGGGTCTTCCTTGACCAGGCGGGAAAACCGGCGGGTAAATACTTCACGCATCATGCCATAATCGTCACCGGGGCTTAAATCTTTCGAGCGGATATTGAACTTCCTGTAGCCATTTTTGATAAAACCCTCGGGACCGGAAACGATCATGCCACCAACAGCGTTTTGGCCGGAAATGTGGCTGTTGTCGTAAACTTCAATACGCTCAAGCTCTCCCTCGATGGAAAAGAGGTCTGCTAAAAGCCCAAGAATTTTTGTCTGCGCCTTGTTTTCAGCCAGACGCCGCCCCAAGGCGCCGACGGCATTTTGCTCAGCCTCTTTTACCAAATCTTTGCGCCGGCCTCTTTGCGGTTTGGAAATTTTTATAACCCGATCGGTCTTTTCGGAAAACGCAACCTCGATCAGGGTGCGACCTTCCGGAATGGTGTTTACCAGGATCAGTTTTGGCATTGGTTTGTTGGCATAAAACTGGCTGATGAATGCGCCGAGAACCGCTTCCTTTTTCTCGTCTTTTGAGTGGCGGGGAAAGTAAGACCGATTGCCCCAATTCTGGCCCCCGCGAAAGAAAAAAACCTGGATTGAAGTCTGGCCGCCGATCGCCGCAATGGCAATGACATCGGCATCCCCCAGACCACGGGCATAAACAGACTGATGGGCCTGAATTCGGGTCAAGGCTTGCAGCCGGTCCCGAAAACTGGCGGCCTTTTCATATTCCTTGGCTTCACTGGCCGCCTGCATTTGGTGCGCCAGGCGATCTTGTATATCGGTTTTTTTACTTCTTAGAAACGCCCGGGCGTCTTCGACCAGGCCCTGGTATTCGTCACTGGATATTTTACCGACGCACGGGGCCGAGCACCGTTTGATTTGGTACAGCAAACACGGTCGGGTGCGGGAAGCGAACGTTGAATCAGAACACGACCGCAACAGAAATATTTTTTGCAAGGTGTTGAGGGTTTTATTTACCGCCGAAACCGCGGCAAAAGGACCGAAGTATTCTCCATTTTTTTTGTGAGCGCCCCGGTGTTTGGTAATTTGCGCCCACGGGTGATCATCGCGGAGAAGGATGTAAGGGAACGATTTGTCGTCACGAAGAAGAACATTATACCGGGGTTTTAATTTCTTGATCAGGTTGGCTTCAAGCAGCAGGGCCTCGCCTTCGGTGTGGGTGGTGACAAATTCCATCGAATGGGTGAGGGCAACCATCCGTTTGAGCCGGGTGGGTAAGGCGGACAGGCGGGTATAGTTGACCACCCGCTTTTTAAGGTTTTTCGCCTTACCGACATAAAGCACACCACCCTTGCTATCAATCATGCGATAGACCCCGGGCCCCGCGCCAAGGGTTTTCAATTGCTTGCGAATAGTTCCCAGGCCCTTTTCGAGGCTGGGCTGAATTTCTTTAGGGGTATCTTTGTTTCCTGGCATAAGGCATCAAATATAAAACACCGCGTCCGAAATCACCAGAACAGTTGGTATGATTTTCTGCTTAAAATGCGAAAATGTTGCCCCTTTTTAAAGACTTTTTTCTTCTCTGAATTTTCTCCTGAAATTTTACTTTTGATTCGCTGATAAACTATCCACCAAAGCTGTGGATAACCATGTGAGTATTTTGCTTCCCAAGCGGCCTAACCCGCCTGCCAAGCCGCTTGTTTTCAATTTGCTTAAAAAATAGGCAAAACTATTAAGTTGTTGTTTTTGTTACACTTTCACTTTGTCAACGGGAAAGGAAGAAAGATTTTGGGTAATTTAGAAAAAGCCCTAAACCTGAAAAATAGTAAGAATATCAAATGTGTACAGTTTTTTTTGACGTGAATTAAAATTTGTTAAAAAATTGAAGGGGTTAAGGCCCTATTCGGACCCGGAATGGCGTTCAATTTCCACTCCTACACTGGCAACATCATCAACAGCTTCCAGCTTTTCCACCCGGACCCGGGCGGAGCTGATACGCCGGTCCTGCAAGACCAGATCGGCAATTCGTTCAGCCAGGGTTTCAACCAAATTGATATGGCCGGCGTTTAGCAGTTTTCTGATTCCGGAAATGACCTGATCGTAACAGACGACATTGGCCAATTCGTCGCTGTGTCCCTCTTGGGTTTCGGTCACCGACATATCGATGTTGAGGCGGATTTTTTGTTTGCCTTCGGTTTCGTGGCTATAGGCGCCGATATAGGCTTCGGTCACATAATCACGAATAAAAACATGGCGAATGCCCTTGGCGCTGTCGGCTATTTTCAGTGGCAGCACGTTATTAAGCGGGACTGTTTTTTTACTGGTCATAGTGTTTCCTATAACAGGTGCTGGCCGCCGTCCAGCGCAATCATCTGTCCGGTCATGGCCGGGGTTTCAAGAAGGAACTTTGCGGCTCTGGCAATTTCATTCAGCGTTGGGCCCTTGCCGAGCGGAAGACCAGCAACCTCATTGGCAAAATCTTCTTCGCTTTGGTAAACGCTGGGCAAGGTCGGCCCGGGACCTATGCCATTGACCCTGATTTGTGGGCCCAGCTCCACTGCCAGAATACGTGTCAATGTAAGGAGGGCATGCTTGCTGAGCGTATAGGTCAAAAATCCTGGGGTCAGGTTTAACACCCGCTGGTCAATAATATTGACGATAGCACCTGGGATTTTTTTTGGCAGCGCCTTGGCAAAAGCCTGGCACAGCAGCATCGGTGCCCTCAGGTTGGTATTAATATTTTTCTCGAAACTGGTTTCGTTAAAACTTTCCAGGGTGTCTTGCTGAAAAGCTGCGGCGTTGTTAATTAATCCGGTCACCGGCCGTCCCAATTTTTCAGCAGCCCGGCCGATTAAATTTTGGGCTTCCCCGGTATTATCCAAATTTGCCTGAAGGGTAATTGCTTGACCACCTCCCTGGGTAATAGTTTTGGCTACCGCGTCTGCTGCTGCCTTCGAGGTGCGGTAATGGATGGCAATTTCATACCCAGAAGCACCCAGGAAAAGAGCAAGTTCTTTGCCAACCCTTTTTCCACCGCCAGTTATTAGCAGAGCCCCGGGTTTCATCCCATTAATCCGGTCAAGCTGGAAGGATAGTCAATCGCGGACACGCCCGAAGTCAGGAAAATAATATAAAAGATGTAAGCCAGGAAAAAGACTGCCCCGGTAATCCGGGTTATATTTTTCCTCATGATGGCAAATGGCAGGAAGCTCAGGGTTGCGCCAAGCATAATCCAAAGGTCAAATTTCAAAAACCCATTGGGAACCGGAATATTTCCCAACAAGGAAGAAACCCCAATGATACCCAGTAGGTTAAAAATATTACTGCCGATAACGGTGCCAATGGCGAGGTCGCTGTGACGGCGCATGGCAGCAGCAATGGCAGTCACCAGCTCGGGGATAGAGGTTCCAAGGGCTACCAAAGTCAGGCCGATGATAGCTTCCGAAACCCCCAACATGCGGGCAAAATCCACCGCCCCCAGGACAAAAAAGTGGGCTCCGATACTAAGCCCTATCAAGCCGCCAAGGACAATTAGTGACGCTGTTTTTAAGGAATCGGCTTTTTTCGGGACCCCTTCCAGGTCCTCTAGAATTTCCTGGTAGCTGGTATGGTTTTTACCTCTTCGCGCAGTTCGCGAGGAAAAAAACAAAAAGGCAAAAAGACCGGCCAGCAGGAACACACCTTTCAGGGCAGTAAATTCACCATTGAAAGCCATGACCATAAAAACCAGGGTGGCAATGATCAGCGCGAGCATATTGTTGGAAAATTTTGGTGCTGAACAAACCATCGGGGCAATCAGGGCCGGCAGGCCTATGACCAGCCAAATATTGGCAATATTAGAGCCAACGACATTACCCAGCGCAAGCGTTGGGACATCTGTCAAAACCGCATCAATACCCACCATCAATTCGGGCGCGGAGGTCCCGAAGGCAATCACCGTCAAGCCAACAATCATAGGGGGGACATCAAGACGCTGGGCCATTGAAACGGCTCCGCGCACCAAAGCGTCGCCGGCATAAATCAACAGGACCAAGCCCCCCAAGAGTTGCAAAAAGGCTATCAAATTTTATTTATCCGTTCTTTTTTTTGGTCCTGGGCCTCCCCCCATTTCGGACCATGAATACTGTCTTGGTAATATAGGAACATTTTTCTGTGTTTCAAACCACCGAATATAAAAGGGTTTTTAATTTAATTGTTATTCGACTTTCACCGCCAGGGTATCATGGTGATAGGCGAGAAATTCACGCAGGTAAAACCCAATGGTGTTTCGCCCTTCAAACCCGGCAGTAATAGCGGCTTCGTTGGCCACCTCAGGCGACACCGGGGCAGGGGCGGCGAAATCGACAATTGATGGGTAAAAGCCAATCGTAAAGGAATCGATATCAGAGCCCATATCACCGACAAAAATCAGGTTTGGATTGCGGCCTGTGGCTATCAGGTATTCATTCTCCATGATCCGTTCGTTCAGTAGGCCCTGATGTTTTCCGGCGAGAGCTGCAAACATTTCAATATGAAAAAAACTATTGCCCCTATAAAGCCGCCGGACATCTTTGGATGGTGGACCATAGGCAAAAAGTTCCTCGCGAAAAACGCTTAAGGAATTAATTTTCTCAACGTAGTCAGTGGTGTTTTTTTCACCAGAAAAATAAGCCTGATAGCTGCCAATGGGTTGCAACAGAAAAAGATCCCAATGATCGCCCTGGGAATGGCGCATAATCAGCGGGGGTTCCTCTCCAATGGCTTGATAAAACCCTGCCGCCTTTTGCGCTTTTAAAAATTCAATCAGGTCGGGTAGCTTACCGGGTTCTGCCCGCAGCATTGTCACTTTGTATAATTCTGGGGTGGGGATCTCTTGGGCTTTAATAAGTGGGCCAGCAAAAATGAAAACAAAAAATCCGAAGAAAAGCGATAAAGAAAAAACTCTGAAAAAGCGCATGTCGGGATCCTGTTAAAAATTTATTGAGCCGGTAACGTGGCCCAGATTTCTATTTTTAGCAAGGATTTAGCGGGAGCTGAAAAAAAGGTTGAATTGTTCGCCTTTTTTAGCTGGGACTTTAAACCGGGTGGTATCCAAGGGCGATTTGGTTTCATTGAGGTGCAGGCGTTTGCAGGTGGTCTTGAAGCGTTGTTTGATAATATCTGCATAGCTGCCATGATTTTTAAAACGGTCATGAAAACCCGGGTTGTTATAGCGCCCCCCCTTCATGGTTCGGATGTGATGCAAAACCCGCTCGGCGCGGTCGGGAAAATTTTCTTCCAGCCATTCCCGGAACAGGGTTTTTATCTCTAACGGCAGGCGCAGAAATATATAAGCTGCACCCAATGCTCCGTTTTCTTGTGACGCTTCGAGGATGCTCTCAATCTCATGGTCGTTCAGGGCTGGAATAATCGGCGCCACCATAACCGCGGTTGGGATACCGGCCTCTGACATTGCCTTCAAGGCCCCCAGCCGGCGCCCTGGCGTTGCCGCCCTTGGTTCCATCACCCGGGCCAGATTATGGTCGAGGGTAGTAATGGAAAAAGCGACCTTGGCCAAGCGTCTTTTCGCCATTCTCTCAAGTATATCAATATCACGCACCACCAGCGCCGATTTGGTCAGAATCGTTACCGGGTGGGCATAGGCTTCCAGCACTTCCAAAATCTGGCGCATGATGCGCCACTTTTTTTCAATCGGCTGGTAGGGGTCGGTATTGGTACCCATGGCAATAACCCCGCAGCTGTAGTTGGGATTGCTTAGCTCGTTTTCCAGTAGTTTGGCGGCATCAGGTTTAACGAACAGTTTGGTCTCAAAATCTAACCCTGCGGAAAACCCGATGTAGGCATGGCTGGGGCGTGCGAAACAATAAATGCAGCCGTGCTCACAGCCCCGGTAGGGGTTGATTGAACGCTCAAACGGAATATCAGGCGATTGGTTATAGGAAATAATACGTTTCGGGAATTCGCGAAACACTTCGGTTTTTATCGGTTTCATGTCCTCGGGTGATTGCCAGCCATCTTCAAACTCTGATCTTCGAGCGCGCTCAAACCGGCCCGAGGCATTACTGATGGCGGCGCGGCCGCGGCGCTGTTCTTTTTTAACCAAGGGAATTTGGCGTTCCCGGTTTTTGGATATGACTCGCATTTCAAAAGGATACCAGTTAAAAAGAACAAATAAAGAACATAAGTGTTAGGCCCGCGTCAATTTTTTGACCCCGGCATCAAATGCTCGATTAAAAAATTTAGAAAGTGAGAAAATTTGAATCAGTTTTAGGACCTAGCCGAATTCATACCCAAACAGATCAATGTCCCTTTTGTATAAATCCGCAATAAATTCTTTGGTCTCATTATCGTAGTAGTCTCGCCAATTTTTTTGCTGACTTGCCGGTGCTTTATTGACGTGCCCCAGCGTCTTGGCAGGGATGCCGATTTGTTTGCAAATATAATTAAAGTCGTCCTGAAGGTTTTCAAACCGGCCAATAAAGTCCACCAATGGTGACCCATCCTGATCGCAATTAAATTCACTTTGCGGGCCAACAAACCAATAATTTTTTTCCCATTCTTTCTCAACAAATTCTTTCATGACAAAGTGTTTGAATTCATACTTTTGATTATATCCCAAGGCTTTGTAGAGCGAAACCATCCTGCTCCAGGGATTGCGAACAAACGAAAATTTAAAATAAGCATCGTATTGTTCCTGGGTCATGTGGCCACAGGTGACATATTCCCGGGCTTTAAGGTGGGCCAACCGGCGCGGACCCAGGGCAGGGTTTGTGTTTAGCCGCAATAACAAAGGCGACCTGGTTTCCCAGGTCAGGCCATGCAGGTCAAGAAAGACATGCTCGATACTTTGGCCCTCGGTTTTGGGAACATGAACAAGTATGCATTTATGCTGGTGCGAAATCATCGCCGCGGCCCTCCTGCCGTTTGTCCGGTTATGGCAGAATTACAATTCAAGCGCCATTGCTGGTGGGATATAAATTTTACAAATATATTTCC
>SMXR01000052.1 GCA_004356215.1 Alphaproteobacteria bacterium
CCCCGGCAACGCAAATAAAAATTTTCACCCCAGTGAAAACCACCACTGGTGGCCGTACCGGGCGCAATACCTATGAAGTCGGTTTTGGCTGGCGGATAGATACCGATTTGCATGGCCGGGCTATTGTTCACCATTCCGGAGTCACTCCCGGCGCGCGGGCGATCCTGCTGTCTTATCAGGACCTTGGGGTTCACATTGCTTTTACCTCTAACGCCACGTGGACCTCTTCAACCGAACGAACCGCAACAACGCTTGTCTTTGGGGTTTTGCAGGCCTTTGATGAAGTTAAAGTGGAAGCCTCCTGTCCGGTGGGTGATTACACTTGGGATGGCACCTTTAATGGTGCGGAGGCTCATGGTGTTTTGGCCATTCAGGAAAGCGATGGCCTTTGTCAGGGAACTATTTCCATGCCGCGGGCCTTTGCCGGATGGGTCGAAGGCTTTAATGCCCCCGTCCCTGAAAACCTGCCCCTTTTATTGATTGGCAGCAATGGCGAAGCAGGTATCTTTGGACTGGTAACTCCCCTCGGGATTTTTGAAACACAGGTTGTTAGCAAGGACGGCATCCTGACTGGGTCGGCAACCATCGGCAGCAGCCGCGTTTTTGAATTTACCGCTCACCAATGATTTTGATGGTATAGCGGGCTATGGCAATCACACCCGGAGATATCCTGAAATTCTGGTTCGAGGAATGTGAACAAAAGCAATGGTGGGTCAAGGACCCCGATTTTGATGCCGCGGTTCGCGACCGCTTCGGTGGTTTGGTGGAGCAGGCCGCCGCTGGCAAGCTCGATCACTGGGCCGAAAGCGCGGAGGGCGCGCGGGCGCTGATCATCCTCCTCGATCAATTCACCCGGAATATTTACCGCGGCTCGGCCCAGGCCTTTGAGGCCGATGAAAAAGCGCGGACTATTGTTCGGAGCGCCATTGCCCGGGGGTTTGATGCCGGCCTGAATAACCATGAAAAGAATTTCATGTACCTGCCGCTGGAGCATTCCGAAGAATTAGGTGACCAGGAAGAATGCTGCCGCCTGGTCGGCGCCATCGGCAGCGAGGGCTACCTGAAATTTGCCCAGTCCCATAAGGCAATTATTAAACGCTTTGGCCGCTTCCCGCACCGCAATGCCACCCTTGGCCGCGCCAATACCCCTGAGGAAGAAGAGTACCTGAAAGATCCCAAAGCCGGGTTTTAGACTTTAAATTTCCGAAATAATGCTTACATATTAAAGTATGCTATCCTTTTAAACATGATTTTGGGGAGGGGTTTTTATGACCGTTTTATGGATTATCCTGACGCTTGTGGTCCTGGTTGGCCTTTATGTGATGCTGACCTACAACAGATTAGTCAGCGTCAAGGTCAATGTCGAGGAAGCCTGGTCCGACATCGAGGTCCAGATGAAGCGGCGCTATAACCTGGTGCCCAACCTGGTCAGCACCGTCAAGGGCTATGCCAAGCACGAAAAGGGCGTTTTCACCGAGGTCACCAAGGCCAGAACCGCGGCGATGAAATCAACCGGCGGCCCGGCCAGCCAGGGCAAGGCCGAGGGCATGTTCGCCAGTGCCCTGAAAAGTCTGTTTGCGGTCGCCGAGGCCTACCCGGCGCTGAAAGCCGACAAAAGCTTCCAGAAATTGCAGACCGAGCTGTCCGCGCTCGAAGACCACATCCAGAAGGCGCGGCGCTTCTATAACGGCAATGTGCGGATCATCAACACCCTGGTCGCCCAGTTCCCCTCGAACCTGGTGGCCAACGCCTTCAAATTTATCGCCGCTGAATTCTTCGAGCTGGGTGAAGCCGAGGCCGCCGCCAGGGCGCCGGTCAAGGTCGAGTTTTAAGCATGAGGTTTTTCAGGGGGATTTTGCTCGGATTTTTTATTCTGCTCTCCTCGGCGCTCCATGCCGAGGAAGCCATTCTTTCCTATGATGCCCGCATCATTGTCCGGACCAGCGGAGAGCTTGATATCACCGAAACCATCCGGGTGCGCGCCGAGGGCAATTTGATCAGGCGCGGCATTTACCGCGATTTCCCGACCGTCTATACGCTGCCCAACGGCACCAATGTCTCGACCACGTTTGATGTCCACAGCGTTTTGCTGGACGGCGGCGCTGTTAAATGGACCACCGAAGGCCGGTCCAATGGTATTCGTGTCCGTATTGGCGACGCTAACGTTTTCCTGGACCCCGGCACCTATACCTACACCATCAGCTACACCACCGACCGCCAGCTTTATTTCGGTGAAGGCCAGGACGAGCTTTATTGGAACGTCACCGGCAACGGCTGGGATTTCCCCATTTATGATGTAAGCGCCTCGGTGCAATTGCCCGAAGGCACATATATCCAGGACATTCGCGGCTTTACCGGGGCGCAAGGGGCAACCGGTACCGCGTTCCGCACTGACCGCACCGGTGAACGCCAAGTATACTTTGAGACCACCCGGCGCCTCGCACCCGGCGAAGGCCTGACCATTGTCGTCACCTGGCCTGAGGGCGTGGTTGTGCGGCCGACGACGGCAGATAAGGCGGCAAATTTTTTCAGCGATAATCTGCCGCTGATCGTTGCCTACATCGGGTTTTTATTGATCTTCGGGTATTTTTACATGGCCTGGCGAGAGGTTGGCCGTGATCCCAAGGCGGGGCCGATCTACGCCCGCTATGGCCCGCCGGCGGGGGTCTCGCCCGGGGCAATGAGTTATGTTCTGGCGCGTGCCTACCGCCAGAAGTCGTTCACGGCGGCAATCGTCAGCATGGCCACCAAGGGCTATTTGACGATCAGTGAAAAGTCCAAGAAAAAATATATCCTGAAAAAAACCGGGAAGGCGGTTCGCCTCGCCGAGGGTGAACAGGCGGTTGCCGATAGTCTTTTCGGGCCCTGGAGCGATGAAATTGAAACCCACCACACCAACCATAAGGAATTTGCTGCGGCCATCAAGGCGCAGAAAAAAGTGTTTGAAAAAAACCATGAAGGGATCAATTTCATTCGCAACCAGAAGCATTTCTGGGTCGGGGCGGGGATCAGCGTCGCTGTGGCCCTCCTGACCGCACTGACCTCAACGCTGGAAGGCGGCATTGAGGTTGTGCTCAGCCTGGTGTTCATTTCCTTTTATGCCCTGATCATGTTTGCGCTCTGGAAAAAAGCCCATATCTTCAAAGCCGCCGGCTCGGTCGGGCGCAAGATCGGCGCGGTGTTTGCGATCATCTTTATCAGCACCCACTTCTTTGGCATGGCCGTCTCTATCATCTCGTCGCTAAATTTTTTCATTGTGGTTCCGTTTATTCTGATCATTGTCGTCAATGTGCTGTTCTTTAACCTCATGGAGAGACCAACGGTTGAGGGCCGCAGGTTGCTGGATGAGATCGAGGGCTTCAAGAAATACCTGACCGTGGCCGAAAAAGACCGGCTCGAATTCCACACCGGTGAGATCACCCCCGAAGTGTTTGAAAAATTCCTGCCTTTTGCCATCGCGCTCGGGGTTGAAACCAGGTGGGGCAAGGCATTTGATGCCTCGATGACCCGCGCCGGTACCGACCCGGGCAGCTATCGCCCGATCTGGTACCACGGCCACGGTTATCACAGCTTCTCCAGTAGTAACGGCTTTGCCGCCGGTTTCGGCTCGTCATTTTCAAGCAGTATTTCCTCGGCCTCAAGCCCGCCCTCCACATCCGGTTCGGGCGGCGGCGGTTTCTCCGGCGGCGGTGGCGGCGGCGGTGGCGGCGGCGGCTGGTAAAGCGGCTTTACATCCCTACATTCCCATGACAAAAGCGGGACATGATCCCAAAGCCCTTTTTTAGCGAACAAAACCCGGATACTCGCAAGGTCGGCATGTGGCTGTTGGCGGTGGCGGGGCTGGTATTTTTGATGATTTTGGTCGGCGGGGCGACGCGGCTGACCGGATCCGGCCTGTCGATGACCGACTGGCAGCCGATATCAGGCACACTGCCGCCCTTAAGCGCGGCGGACTGGCAGGCCGAATTCGAGGCCTACCAGCAATTTCCCGAATACCAGGAGCTTAATTCGGACATGACTTTGGCCGAATTCAAGGGTATTTTCTGGTGGGAATATTCGCACCGGCTATTGGGCCGGCTGATCGGACTGGCGTTCGCGCTGCCGCTGCTGTTCTTTATGGCCAGGCGGATGATCCCGGCGCCGATGAAAATCAGGATGTTTGTTTTGCTCAGCCTTGGCGCGGTGCAGGGATTGCTGGGCTGGTACATGGTGCAATCGGGCCTCGGCTCCGAGCCGGCGGTCAGCCACCTGCGGCTGCTGGCACACCTGTCGCTAGCGTTATTACTGCTCTCGGCGTTGCTGTGGGCCGCAGGGCAAATTTTGCGGGCGCCGGTTATTAGCGATGGGGCAGGGGATGCCCTTGAACCCTTCCTTTTTGGGTTTACCGCCTTGGTCGGCATCCAGGTGGCGCTTGGGGTTCTGGTCGCCGGGCTTGATGCCGGGCTGATCTATAACCAGTGGCCGGCGATGGGCTCGGGGTTTATCCCCGGGGATCTTTTTGGCACCGCGCCGTGGTACAGCGATGCCACCACCGTGCAATTTCTGCACCGGATCACCGCCTACCTGGTTTTCCTCGGCGCTCTGGGTCTGTTTTTCAATATCCGGCGCAGCGGCGGCCCGCGCTGCCTTTATACCCTGGCCCACGCGCTCTTGGGACTGGTCACGGTGCAAGTGATCCTCGGCATCCTGACGCTGGTTTATAATGTGCCGGTTATCCTTGGAGTCTTGCATCAGGGCTTCGGGATTCTTCTTTTTCTGACAGCACTTTACTTCCTATTCGCCATTTTAGGTCGCTCACGCCAGTGAGCTTTGCTCACGGCTCCGCGGGGGCGCGAAACGGTTCGCGGGGGCCGCTTGGCCCCTGCCGCCAACAAGCGTTGGCGCGCCGATCGTTCGGCGGAAAGCCCCAAAGTGCATTGTAGTGCAAGAGGGGGGCGTCTGAATGGCAAAAAAGATGTGGTGTCATAGTACCGTTAAGGTAAGTGCTTGAAAAATAAACACATTTTATATTTTGCCATTCATTTTATCTGTTGACTTTGCGCATTTTGTCGGTATAAACGCCAACTTGAGATTATAAAAAAACAGTAAGGAACGGCACCGCATGAAAACCTTTTCAGCAAAACCGTCGGACATTGAGAAAAAGTGGTTTATCGTTGACGCCGAAGGCCTGGTTCTGGGCCGTATGGCGGCTGAGATTGCCAAGATCCTGCGCGGCAAACACAAAACTATTTTCACCCCGCACATGGATTGCGGCGACAATGTCATTGTTATCAACGCCGAAAAAGTGGCGCTGACCGGCAAAAAATTCGACAACAAGATTTATTACCGCCACACCGGCTATCCCGGCGGCATCAAAAGCACCACCCCGCGGCGGATCCTCGAGGGCAAATTTCCCGAGCGGGTTATTGAAATGGCAATCCAGCGGATGATCCCGAAGGGCCCGCTGGGCCGTGACCAGCTTCGCAATTTGAAAGTTTATGCCGGCACTGAACACCCCCATGAGGGCCAGAAGCCAGAAGTGCTGGATATTGGCGCACAAAATCCCAAGAACAGGAAGGTACGCTAGTCATGGCTGAAGAAAAAAAGGGTCTGGAAGACCTGAAGGAAGCAATCGAGGAAGCCAAGGTCGAAGCCCCGGTAAAAGATGGCGAAGAGCCTTCAGAAGGCGCAACCGCCCCGGTGGTTGAAGCGGTCATCGAAGTCCAGCCCAAGATTGATGCGTTAGGCCGCGCCTATGCCACCGGCAAGCGTAAGGATGCGGTCGCCCGGGTCTGGATCAAGCCCGGTTCCGGCAAGATCACGGTCAACGGCCGTGACCAGCTGACATATTTCGCGCGCCCGACCCTGCGCCTGATTGTCAACCAGCCGTTCCAGGTTACCAACCGCGAAGGCCAGTTCGACGTCGATGCCACGGTCAAAGGCGGCGGCCTGTCGGGCCAGGCCGGTGCGGTCAAGCACGGGATTTCGAAGGCGCTTAATTTTTATGAGCCGCCCTTGCGCGGCCTGCTGAAAAAAGCCGGGTTCCTGACCCGCGATAGCCGCGTTGTTGAACGCAAGAAGTACGGCAGGCGCAAGGCCCGCCGCAGCTTCCAGTTCTCCAAACGTTAAAAAGTTTCGAGGCCAACAAAAAAGCCGTAATTTAATAAATTCCATTCAGACGCCATGATGGCTTTCGCGCGACGACGCGCGGCGGCCCTTGGCCTTGCCTCGGCGGCAGTTAAGCCGTCTCGGAAATTCATGGTAACCTCCCGGCGCACAAGCGTGCGCCCGGCGACCGTTCGCCGCCCACGCGGAGCGATAGCCACAGAAAATATCGTGGCTATCTTGCGTGAGCGAGCTCGAATGTGGCGGCTTTTTTTATCCCCCTCGCGGTTTCTTGATGGGAAAAACTTAAGGGTCCATGGTATAGCCTTTTTTATGAAATTTCAGTCCTATAAACTGACTGTTGCCCTCATGCTTTGCCTTGCAGGGCTTTTTCTTGTTCAGGGTTTCCCGGCCAGGGCCGCCGATGAGGGCGAGGAGCGTGCGGTTGCCGAGGTGACATCGATCGCCCCGGGAAGGCCGATCTGGATCGCGGTTTATATCGACCCCGAACCCGGCAGTTATGTTTCCTGGGTTGACCTTGAGACCGGTGATAAGGGTCTTGGGGTAAACCTGACCTTGCCGCCGGGGTTTAGAAAGGGCGAGCTGGTGCGCCCCGCCCCGATGCCGGTTGAGGGAAATATAGTCTTTGGAAATGGCGAGGCGTTCTGGGCGTTGCAGGAAATTCTGGTCGATCGCAGCGTCGCCCCTCAAGATGCCTTTACCATCACCGGCAACGCCTTTTGGTACGAATGCGCCGAAATTGAATGTTATGACGCGCGCCGCGCGTTCAGCCTCAATTTGCCCTTCGGGCTTGGTGAGGCCAACCCCGGGGCCGGCGATATTTTTGCCTGGGCACGTGCCGAGGCCCCACCCTGGCTGCCCTGGCCGCTGCACTACCGCGCGGATGCCACCACCATCGAAATTGAAATTTTTATGGATAAGGCCAGCGCCAGGGCGGTTGATAGTGTTTATATCCTGCCCGTCCGGGGAATGAAGCAGGGCAATCTTCGGAGCCATCTTGATTTGTCGCGGAGCGCAGACGGGATATTCTTGCAGGCCATCCCTAGTGAAGATTTCATGCCCGGCATGAAGCTCGATGCCTTGTTATTTATTTCCAGCAAAGAGGGCGGGACCACCGTTTACCGGGCAGAGGCGGTCAACCTGTTGCAGGAAGACCTGGGCTTTTCTCTGGATAGTCCGGGGTTCAAAAATATGACGCTTTGGCTGGCCCTCGGGCTGGCGTTTCTCGGCGGCATACTCTTGAACCTGATGCCCTGTGTGTTCCCGGTGCTGGCCTTAAAGGTGTTCGGGGTGGTCAAAGCCGGGGCGGTCTCACCGCGGCGGCTCAAGGCCGATGCGCTGGCCTATACCGCCGGGATATTGCTCAGCTTTATTATTGTTGCCCTGGTGCTGCTGACGGTGCGCAGCATGGGCCAGCAGGTCGGCTGGGGATTTCAATTGCAATCGCCTTATTTCATAACCGTTCTGGCGCTGGTCCTGTTTCTGGTGGCTCTAAGTTTTGCCGGGCTGTTCCACATTCGCCTGCCCTTTGCACTCGCTTTCAAGCCGGGGGCGGATGGCATGCTTGGCAGTTTTTATACCGGCATGCTGGCCACCGTGGTGGCAACCCCGTGTACCGCGCCGTTCATGGCCCCGGCGCTGGGATTTGCCTTGGGGCTGCCAACGCTTGAGGCGGTGTTGATTTTTCTCGGGTTAGGGTTGGGGCTGGCGGCGCCTTATCTGCTGATCGGGTTTATCCCCGGCGCCAGCGCCCTGTTCCCCAAACCCGGCCCATGGATGGAAACCTTCAAGAAGGTTTTGGTGATCCCGATTGCCGCGACCATTGGCTGGCTGTTGTGGGTACTCTGGAGCCAGGTCGGCGCCGGCGGCGCCTGGGTGCCGCTGGTCTATATGGGCCTGGCCGCCGCCTTTCTGGTTATCCTGCGGGAAAGCAAAAAATGGCCGGGCCGGGCGCGGCCGCTGGCGCTGGGGGTTTATCTTTTGTCCGGCATTGCCCTGGTCCAGTTGACGATCACGCCGCTTGGCACAACCATCCAGCGGCCGGTCGCGGGCGAGGCGGTCAAGTTTTCCGAAGGGGTTTTGTGGAACCTGCGGCTGCAGGGCAAGGGGGTTTTTGTCAACTACACCGCGACCTGGTGCCTGACCTGCCTGGTCAACGAAAAACTGGTGTTCTCCAAGCCCAAGTTCCAGCAATTTCTCGCCGACAACAATATCGTCTATATGGAGGCCGACTGGACCAACCCCGATGATGAAATTGCGGGCAGCCTGGAGGCCCTGGGCCGGACCGCGCTGCCGGTCTATGCCTTTTACCCGCCCGGCGGCCCGACCTACGATCCGGTGCTGTTGCCGGAAATCCTGACTATGGAAACCGCACTCGAAATTCTTTCTTCCAAGCTGCCTTAGCGGGCATTTTGACCGGTGTCGGTTTTTAAAGTAACCTGCCCGGTATTCGGGAGGACATTATGCATAATCTCACCAGGTCTATTTTCGCCATAACGCTTTTCCTCACTTTTGCCCTTCCGGCCCTGGCTGATGTCGATTTGGGGGCAGAAGCCTTCAACCGGGGCGATTTTAAAACCGCTTTTCGGGAATGGCTGCCCGACGCTGAGCAGGGCAATTCGATGGCTCAGTTCAATCTTGGGGTTCTCTATTTTACCGGGCGGGGGGTCGAGAAGGATTTTGAAGAAGCATTTCTCTGGTTTTCCCTCTCAGCAGATCAGGGTAATGCCTCGGCTCAGTTCAATATCGGCAAGGCATATTCCCGGGGATTGGGGGTCTCGAGGAATCGGGCCGAGGCGATTGGCTGGTACCGTCTGGCTGCCGATCAGGGACATGCCGATGCCCAGTATCACCTTGGGCTTTTGTTCGCCAGCATGGAGAGTGTTTCCGAAAACTTTTCCCGGGCCGCGCGCTGGTATCTTCTTGCTGCAGCCCAGGGCCATGCCATGGCCCAGTTTAACCTCGGGGTTTTGTATTTGAACGGAACCGGTGTCGGGCAAAACCCTCAACAGGCCGCTGAGTACTTTAGGCTTGCCGCCGAACGAGGGGCCGATAAAGCCCAGTTTAACCTTGGGTTAATGTATGCGATGGGAGTAGGTGTCGAGGAAAATTTTATGCTGGCCTATAAATGGCTTTCGATTGCCGCAGACCGGGGACATGATGAGGCTGTAAATAGAATGAATTTGATTGAAGACATGATGACAGCTATGGAAATTTCCCAGGGCAAACAAAGGGCAGAAGATTGGCTGGAACAAAATCGAAATAGATAAAGCCACGCATTCACTGAAATTTTGCCGGCTGGAAATCAATTTCACTTTAATTTAGATCAGCCTATAATTTTCCCGATCAAAGCTAAGTAATGTGGAACATTTATCTATAGAGTGCCCAAGAGATATAATTCTGGATATTAACTAACCAACTTTTCAAAAAACTTTGCCCATAAAAAAAGAAGGGTGCCGGCCAAGGCCGCACCCTTCCTTCAAACTTTAAAAAGAAAGTCTTAGTTAACAGCTTCTTTCAGCGCCTTGCCGGCCTTGAACTTGGGCCGGTTAGAGGCCGCAATCTGAATAGCTTCGCCGGTCCGGGGGTTGCGCCCGGTTGTCGCTTTACGATGGCCAACGCTAAACGTGCCAAAGCCTACGAGGCGAACTTCACCGCCGCCTGCAAGTGCACCACGGATGCCATCAAGAACTGCGTCCAAGGCTGCTCCGGCTTCCGCTTTTGACGTGCCAGTCGAACCTGCCACCTGGGCAATAAGATCATTTTTATTCACGGTAATCCCCCTTTTGTTGGGTTTGGTATATGAATTAAAAGTCACACTATTGAGCCTTAAGCATCAATATGTGGTGTAGTCTATGCCCCTCAAATACTAAATGTCAAAAGAAAACGGCAGATATCAGCCGATTTTCGGGTTTTCAGGGTGTTTTTAGTCAATTATTGGCCATTTTCAGGGATTTTGTCCCCACGGTTTGGCTAAAATTGAACACAAAAAGGGAAAAAACCAGGGTTTTGTCATTTTCCGCGACTCCGGCCCAAAACCGCTTTCCTTAATTTCGCCTTGCTTGTATCCTTGGGTGTTCGTCTATTTAATTCAGGAGATTTCCATGACCCACGCGCTCCGCTCGTTTTTCGTCACCGCCATGATTGTTGCCATCGCCAGCCTCGGTATGGCTACCGAAGCCCATGCCGCCAAGAAAAAGAAATTGGACCGAAAGATCGCCGAAGGCCTGGTCGAGTTTCATGAAATTGTAAATGGTTCGGAAGAACTGATTGCCAATGCAGCAGGCATTCTGCTGTTCCCCTCGGTGAAAAAAGGCGGCTTCGGCATTGGCGCTGAATCCGGCTCAGGCGCCCTTATCATAGACGGGGAAACGGTTGCCTATTACCGGACCTCTTCAGCCTCAATCGGCTTTCAGCTGGGTTATCAAAGCCGCCGCCAAATGTTTGTTTTCCTAACCCAGGATGCGCTGGAAAATTTCAGGAGTTCCGAAAACTGGGAAATTGGCGCCGATGCCTCGATCGCCATTGTCACCCTCGATGCCGGAGGGACAATTGATACCGAAACCATTGATGATCCGGTGCTGGCGTTTATTTATGGCGCCAAGGGGTTGATGTACAACCTCACCCTCGAGGGCACCAAAGTCTCAAGGACTTATCCGAAATAGCTTTTGATTTTTTCCAAACCGTAGCTTAAAACCGACTTTCTAATTTTTGGTAGATGCCGTTTTAGTTTCTGAATCAAATTAAGGAGATTAAAATGACACATGCTATTCGTTCTATTTTCATTACCGCACTGATTGTTCTTGTTGGCAGTTTTGGTTTGGCGACCGATGCCCAGGCCAAACCGAAAAAGAAAAAAATTGATAAAAGGGTAGAAAAGGGCCTGGTTGAATTCCATGAAGCGGTCAACGGTTCGGAAGACCTGCTGGCTTCAGCGTCCGGGGTTTTGGTCTTTCCATCCATCCGCAAACGCGGTGGCGGCATTGGCCTTGGCCCGATTATGGTAGGTGGTGGCGATATTGCTGGGGACGGGGCTTTAATTGTGAGCGAGGAAACGGTCGGGTATTATAGAATTGCGACCAAAAGCAGCGCGGTTTTTGGCTCTGCGCAAGGCCGGCAAATTCTTGTGTTCCTGACCCAGGAATCGTTAGACGATTTTCTGGCAACCGAAGAATGGGTGATTGGTGCCAGTTTTCCTGTGGCAATCATGGCCGATGATGGAAACGGAAATTATAATTATGAAAATGTTTCTGAACCAGTTTTGTCTTTTGCATATGACAAAAAAGGGGCACTTGCCAATTTAAGCCGGGACGGGGCTACGGTATCTCCAATCGAGGTGAAATAAAATATGACTAGAAAGTATGACAATATCCTTGGCACCATTGGCAACACCCCGGTGGTCAGGCCCTGAATAAGAAAGGCCGGGGGAGGGGCCCGGCCTGTAATTTCAATAAAATACTTTTTAGGTCCAGTCTTCGGGCGGTGGCACGTGGAGGTATTTGGTGACGTTTTTGATCAAGTCGCCGGTGCCGTGGCGGAACCATTGGCCGTTTTCAAACCGGGCCGAGATCGGGTGCGAAAAGGTTGTGCCGAAAACGACGTTTTGCTTGCGCTCGGGCCAGGAATTTTTTGAGCCCTGGCTAAACGACTGCCAGCACATGGAGACCCGGTCATCCTCGTTCGTGTTCTGAACCGGTTCGGGAGCGGTATCAGACCAGTGCGAAGGTTCCGGGGTGTTTAATTTGACAACATTTTCGCGCTTGGCCCGGGCCGCCAGGGTTTCCTGGAGCTCTTTGACCTCCTCAGGGGTCTCGGCGGTCTTGCCCTTGGCGCTTTCGCCGAGCGTCTTGAGGCGATCCAGTTGTTTGTTGGTAAAGCCTTCGCAAAATTCGAACCGGGCATAAATTTTTTCAACAATGGCTTCAGTAAACCGGCCCGCCTTGGCAATTTGGCGGGTCAGGGCAAAGGGGGCGGCGTTTTCTTTTGTGCCGTCCAACTTGCCCCAAATGTCGGAAATGTCCTTCCAGACATGTTCCATATCATTAGCTTGGCGTGCCGTTTTGGCCATTTTTAGCTCCTAGATTGGCGGTTTTCCGCCAAAAAGTGTGTCCCGCAGGGCACATTTCTTCTCATCTCTTCCCGATCCAGCTAATTTTAAGTAAAAATCCTTAAAAACTGCTTAAAATCAAAAAAAAGCCGGGATGGCCCGGCCTTTTCAGTATTTCCGAATTTTATTTGGGTTCATCATCCCACCACCAGAAATCGGCCAGCGGTTTTTGCAAGGGCCAGACCTGGTCCATGGTATCGTCATCATATAGACGGCCATTGGCCATCACCAGCGCGATATCAATGGTATTGCGGATATTGTCCAGCGGATTGGAATTAAGGATCACCAGGTCGGCGTATTTGCCTTCTGAGATGCTGCCCAGCTCGGTGGCCCGGCCGATTATTTTGGCGCCGTTAATGGTTGCGGTCCTGAGAGCCTCCATTTCGGTCATGCCGCCCATGGCAATGGTCCACAGTTCCCAGTGGTAGCCAAGGCCTTGGAGCTGGCCATGGGAACCGACACCGATCAGGCCGCCGGCGCGGAGAATACGGGTTGCGCTTTCGGCAATTTCCTCTGAAAAATATTCTTCCTCGGCGAACCAGCCGGAAAAACCGGAACGGCGCAAGCTTTTCTGATCAATTATTGAATGCGGCAGGTAGCGCCTGAGTTTCATGTCGTCGTGAACATTTTCGCGTTCGTACCACCAGTTTTCCATCCACGGCCCGCCGTAGGTCACCAGCAGGGTTGGGGTGTAGCCGGTGCCGCCTTGAGCAAACAATTCAACCACATCCTTGTAAAGCGGAAACACCGGGATGGCATGCTCAGACCCGGTAAAGCCGTCGATGATATGGGTCAGGTCAAGCTTCATATCAAGCCCGCCTTCGGTGGTTGGCATCATGCCCAGCTCAAAGGCAGATTCGACAACCCATTGACGCTGTTTCCGGTTGCCGGAAAGGTAGGCCTTCAAATTCCGGGTGCGGTAATGGTCGCGGTACCGTTTCATGAAATTATAAACCTGGTCTTTCGAAGAAAAGTTGTTGGTCGGGAAAATCCCCGGGCCGGTTGAATAGGGCCGGGTGCCGATCATTTTCCCGGTTTCAATCAGGTCCTGATAGACGAACATATCATTTGTCGCGGTTTGCACATCAAGCCCGGCGGTGACCCCGTAAGCCAGGGTGGCAACAAAGCTCCAGTGTGCCGGATCAATGATCCCGCGCTGGATATCAAACCAATGGGCGTGGGTGTCGATATAACCCGGAACGATGGTTTTCCCGGACATATCCATTACCTCGGCCCCGGCCGGAACATCCAGCGTGCCGGCTTCGCCGACGGCGACGATTTTATTGCCAGAGACCAGAATATCGCCATTCTCGATTACCTCATCGCCGTTCATGGTGATAACCCGGGCGCCGCTCAGCAGGATGTCTTTTCCGTGGTTGTCGCGGGGAAATTCTATCGAAACCTTGAAGGCTTCAATATCTTCATTGGTATCCTCCAGCGCTTCGATGATTTTTTCAAGCTCCTGGTCTTCAAGCACCTCTTCATCGCTGTCTTCAGTGGCCTCTTCTGTGGCCTCTTCAGTGGCTACATCATCAGCCTCTACCGCGGCCTCTTCAGTGGCGTCTTCATCACCCTCTTCGCTAGCGTCTTCATCAACCTCTACTGCGGCTTCATCGGTTGTTTCAGGTGTTGCTTCCAGGTCTTCGGCTACTTCTTCAGTATCTTCCACATCAGTTGTTTCTTCAGATACTTCTTCAGTATCTTCCACATCGGCTGTTTCTTCGGGTTCTTCCGTGGCTTCGCCGTCAGCCTCTTCGTCTTCCTCGGTTTCTTCTTCCGGTTCAGGCGGATCGAAACTGACGGTATCCATGGCCTGGCGGTAAAAGGTCGAGCCGATCGACCAGGTGATCATCCCGCCATCGTTGGACCATCCAAAATAATCCGCGCCAATATCGGTCAGTTTTTTCACCGGCAGGGCGCCGCCGCCAATATTTACCATCGGTGCGGGTCCGCCAATTTTTGGCACCGCGATCAGGTAAATCTGGTTGTTGACATCAGCCAGCGCCCAATTGCCATCGGGGCTGATGCGAAGGTCGTTGGCGGGAATAGGATTGCCCGCGGTGAACAGGCTGGGCGGGCCGGTGACCTGCAAGTGTTGCTTGCGGTCGGTGCCATCAAGGCGAACCGACATCAGGCCGGTTGGGGAATAAAAATATACCCTGTTAGGGTCGCTGGAAAAATGCGGCAGGCCAACCCCTTGGCCAGGCATAATGACCGAGGCGTCGCCACCCCGGGCCGGAAGCTTGATCACGTCCGAAGGCACCCCGAAATCAAACTCGGTATAAATCCGTTCGCGGTTGCTGGCCCTAAAAGCAACAATTGTTGCGCCATCGGGGGAAATCACCGGGTAGGCATAAAGCGCGGCGACAGTGGTCAGCCGCTGCGGGTTGCCGCGGCCACTGGTACGGATTCTCCAGATATGCCCGCCACCATCGGGTGACCAGGTTACATAGGTGATCCAGTTGCCATCAGGCGACCACGTCGGGGTGGCTTCGTTGACCGAACGCCGGGTCAGTTTCCGGACATCGCCATCTTCCAGGTCCATGATATAAATTGCCGACATCGCCGTAAAAACAATCTTGCTGCCATCGGGTGATTGCGAAGCATCCTGAATCAGGCGGGCGACAATCGGGCCTTCCTCATCGACCAGGTCAAAGTTAAGCAAGGGCCCCAGATCCTGTATGACCCTGGCGGTGAAAGGAATGTCGGTAATCGCGCCGCTGGCCACATCAATCCGTTTGATGCCGCCATCGATGGTAATCAGGACAGCGCTGCCATCGGGGGTGAAGGTATAATTTGGCATGGTATCGCGGCTCGCCAGAGATTCCTGCTCATCGCGGCTCACCGGGTAGGCCAGCCAGTTGTCTACACCGCTTTCCAGGTTTCTGATCCGAAGCCCGGTTTGCTGGTCGTAGCGGGTGGCGTAAACCATAAACTGGCCATCGGGCGATACCACCGGGCGCATGGCACTGCCTTGCGCGGTGACAATGGTGTCAACCGTGCCGGTTTCCAGGCTGCGCCGGACGATTTGCCATAATGGAAAGGTAACGTTGTAGCTGAAATTGCGAAACCGGGTGGCGTAATAAAGATATTTGCCATCCGGGGAGGGTTCTGCGCCGGTGGCATTGAGGCGTTGATCACGCGGCGCCTCCGGGGCACCGGTTTCGGTCAGGTCGATCCCGCTCCCGCCCTTAACATGATACATGGTGATCTGGTTGGCGCCGCCGCCAATGGTATAGCGCGAGGCATAAATGTAATTGCCGTCGACCGACCAGTTGGGCGACATAAACCCGGAGGTTTGGTCCTTGGACAGCTGCTTGGGCTCGGTGCCATCGGCATTGGCAATCCAGACCCCCCAGGCGCCGCCACTGTCATCGATGTAGGTAATTTTTTCGCCATCGGGGGAATACGTAGGCATATGGGCAAAACCCATGCCGGTGACGATTGCTGTGGCCTCTCCGCCTTCAATCGGCATGGTATAAAGGTCACCCAGAAGTTCAAAAATGATGGTCGATCCGTCGGGGGAGACGTCCAAGGACATCCAGGTGCCCTCTGAGGTGTCAAATTCTATCGTCCGGGTGGATTCCAGGGTTAATTTGCCGTTTTTCTTATCGTCTTCATCCTCTTCATCTTCCGCGTCGTCATCGTCCTCAGAATCTGCATCATCCGCAGGCTCCTCTTCATCCCCGTCCTGGGTGGGATACGGCTGGTCATGGTGGTCATCCAGTACGCCTGGGGGGCTTGAAGAAGCGGTTGAAAAGTTAAGCGATATAAGCAGTGTAAAGAAGATGGTTCCGATTAATCGGCTGATCGTCATGGCTGTCCCCCTGCCGGTGGTTTGTTACTTTTCGCGACCCTAACAGGCAAAATAATAATTGCAAATAAAAAACAATTTTTTCGCTCTTTTTCGCGTCTTTTTCGCTCTGTGGGCGTTAATTTAATGATACGGGCAAAAACCCAAAATCCTTTCATACAAAAGGCCGGGGTAACCCGGCCTTTTAAATTAATATTTTTTGTCCTTAAGCCTTGCTGCCTTTTCCCTTGCCGGTCAGGTAACTCATGATATCCATCGGAATCGGGAAAACGATGGTCGACGATTTTTCCCCGGCGATGTCGTGCAGCGCCGAGAAATAGCGGAGCTGCATGGCGTTGGGCTCTTGCCTGAGGATTTTTCCGGCCTCGACCAGTTTCCTGGCGGCCTGCTCTTCGCCCTGGGCATTGATGATCTTGGCGCGCCTGATGCGCTCGGCCTCGGCCTGGAGGGCGATCGCGCGGATCATGCTTTCGTCGATATCGACGTGCTTGATCTCGACATTGGCGACCTTGATGCCCCACTGGTCGGTCTGTTTGTCGAGAATCCCCTGGATGTCTGCGTTGAGCTTGTCGCGCTCGGCCAGCATTTCATCCAGCTCGTGCTTGCCCAGCACCGAACGCAGCGTGGTTTGCGCCAGCTGGCTGGTGGCGACAATGTATTCCTCGACGTTGAGGATCGCTTTTTCCGGATCGACGACGCGGAAGTAAATGACGGCGTTGACCTTGACCGAAACGTTGTCGCGCGAGATCACGTCCTGGGTCGGGACATCGATAACGAAAGTTCTGAGATCGAGCCGGACCATTTGCTGGATGAACGGGATCAGGATCACCAGGCCCGGGCCCTTGACGCCGGTAAACCGGCCCAGGGTGAAAATAACACCGCGCTCGTACTCGCGAAAGATTTTGATCGCGGCCACCAGAAACATGATGACGATAATCGCGAGTGCAATATATAAAACCGAATTGAAAATCATGGTCAGGCTCCTTTTTTGCTCTTACCTGAAGAGCTCTTCTTGATTTCGCCCACGACCACAGTCAGGCCGTCGAGGGCAGTGATTTTAACCGTGTTGCCGGGCTTGAGCGGCGCCGTGCCCCGGGCCTGCCAGCGTTCGCCCTCGGCCCAGACAAAACCACTCTTGTCCCGCCATTCCAGCACCTGGGCCTCGGCCCCCATCAAATGCTCGGCACCGGTAGCCACCGGCCGGCGATGGGCACGCCAGACGAAGCCCATCAAAAGGATAAAAACCGCGCCCGAGACCGCCGCAGTGCCAAGGATCACCGACCACGACATCTGGAATTCCGGGACATCGGTATCGACCAGCATTGCCGCGCCAAAAACAAAGGCGACCAGGCCGCCGACTCCCAGCACCCCCATGGTCGGGGTGAAGCCCTCGGCGATCATAAAGCCAATGCCAAGCAAAATCAGGATCACGCCGGCGGTGTTCAGGGGAAGCTGGTTGAGGGCATATAGCGCGAGGATCAGGGCGATGGCGCCGACCACCCCGGGACCGATACTGCCCGGGTTGGCGAATTCAAAAAACACCCCGTAAACCCCGACCATCATCAGGATCAGGGCGATGTTGGGATTGCTTATGATGGCCAGAATCTTGGTCAGGACGCCGGGCTCGAATTCGGAAAAAGAAATCCCCTTGGTATTGAGGACCCGAACATCGCGCCCGAGGGTTACCTCTAAGCCGTCGAGGGAATTTGCCAGGGTTTCCAGATCCACCGCTATAATCTCAATAACATTTTGCTCAAGCGCCTGGTTTGCCGACAGGCTGGCAGCCTCGCGTACCGCCGCCTCGGCCCAATCGGCATTGCGGCCGCGCAATTCCGCCAGGCTTCTGATCCAGGCGACGGCATCGTTCATGCTCTTGCGGTCAAGTGCCTCTGCATTTGAGGGCGTGGGCTGATCCTCCCCGGCGCCATTCTCCTCATCGCCCCCCTGGCCCTCTTCCTCGGGGGCCGGATCACCGCTGGGGGTGACGCCAATCGCCACCGGGGTCGCCGCCCCCAGATTGGTGGCTGGCGCCATGGCCGCGACATGGGTGGCGTACATGATGAAGGTTCCGGCGCTGGCGGCATGGGCCCCCGAAGGCGCGACATAACCGATTACCGGCACCGGGGAATCCAAAATCGCGGTGATAATCTCGCGCGTGCTTATAACCAGGCCGCCCGGGGTGTTGAGCCGAAGGATCAGGATTTCTGCGTTCTGAAGACGGGCTTCTTCGATGGCGTTTTTGATATAGCGTACGGTGGCGGGGCCGATCGGGCCTTCGATTGGCGCGACCAGGGCGAGCCCACTTGGATTACTTTCCTGGCCCTGGGTTCCGGTAAAGTAGTTGAGCGAAAGCAGGGCGATCCCCAAAACCAGAAAAAAACGGAAAATTTGGCGTTGTTTAACCATAAGGCCTCGTCAACAGAGTGGAACGTGCAAACCGGCGAAGCAAAACTATACCATACTTTCAAAGCCGGTCTTATCAAATCCTTGGGAATTGAAGCTGTAATCTAAATTTTCACCACCGCGGAATTAAAAAAGGCCGGGGTGACCCGGCCTTTTATTTATTTACGATCAGATAATCAAGAATCCAAATTCCAGATATCACGGTGAAGCTTCCAGGTGCCCCCTTCATTTTTCCAGACAACCAGGTATTTTCCGATTGCGATTTCATTACCGTCGGCGTCATAGCCAATTAATTGACCGCGATCGATGGCGGTATCACCCATCCCGAATACCTCATCCTCAATCAAGTCAATGCTTGCGAGACCCGATGCCATGACCCCCTGCCAGAAGGCAACCCTGGCCTCGGCCCCTGAAACCGCTTGCCCACCGGGAGGCAATAAAATCGCATCCGCGGTATAGAGTGTATCGAGGCCGGCGGCATCGCCAGCGTTGTAATAGGTTTCAAACTGTGCGTTACCCGCTTCGATTTCAGCCTGGTAATCCACTTCGGCTGGCTGGGAACACGCGCCCAGGAACAAAACCCCGGAAAACAAAAGGGCAGGTATGGTTGTTCTGATTTTCATAATTCCCTCCTCGTATAATGCGGCGAAGAGTATCCACTAAACGCAGGGCGGGTGTAAAGAGACAAAAAAGGCCGGGATGTCCCGGCCTTTCAAATCTTTATGTCAGTCCATTTTAATAGACCGGATTTTGAAAAGAGACCATGGCGAACAGCATCGGGATCGACAGCAATGTGTTGATCCGCGAGGCTTGCCCGGCCATCTTCGCGGCCTTGGCCTTTTCATCGGCCGAGGCCTTGACCATCCCCAGCACCTTTTTCTGGTTGGGCCAGATGATAAACCAGACGTTGGCGGCCATGATCAGGCCGAACCACATGCCAATGCCAAGCAGGGTGAAGCCCGGGTTTCCGGAACCCGCCCCGAGGCTTAAGGTTTCGGTCATATACCCGTTCATGTGAGCCAGAAGCAAGCCAAAGACGATGGTGCTTAAAGCCGCCCAGCGGAACCAGAACAGCGCCTCGGGGGCAATGAAACCGGTGATGGCGCCTTTTTGCTCGGCGGGTATTTTCCCCATCATCGGGGTTTGCACGAAGTTAAAGTACCAGAGCAGGCCGATCCACATGATGCCTGATAAGACATGCAGCCAGCGCACCAGAAATTGAATTTCAAAAAATTCCATTTTATTTTCCCCCTTTAGTCAGCCGGCGATCATCGGCGAAATGTAATATATGATTAGCGTGAGTATAAACCCCGCCGCGATTGTCAGTTTTAAACTTGCAAGAATTTTCCCCATTTAAAAATACCCCTTGGCTGTGTTGCTTAAAAATAAGTCGCATTACCTTATCACTCTAGGCGTAAGGCGCAAGCAAAAGGGCAGGGGTTTTTCGGGGATTAGGCATTTTTTAAGGAATTTTCCTTTAAATCTTTGGCGGAACATTAGCTGATTTTGGTAGCTACTCATTCTACCTGAAAGGAGGCCCAATCCCCCACATTACAAGAGAATAACGTACTCCAGAGGTAACTGGTTTGACTCGGTGAAATAAATAAGAGGGAAACACTAATATCGTGCCCGCATCTTTTAATTCATCAATAGTTATGATGCCGCCACCTCGGCCCTGATCAAGTTCAAAATCTCCGCCCTCATAAATGGAATCAAAAGTCACGGATAGTGATAATTTTCTCCACAAATCCTTATGTTCAGGCATATCTAACGGCCCCCAATGTTGATCCGAATGCCATTCATTATATTGACCTTTGGCATACTCTGCGAATTGTACTGCCTGGACGCCGTGCAACACAAAATTCCACCCCGCTTCCTGATTAGCTCTTCGTAAAAATGGAACAAGAAGATCGTAAATTCGATCATTATCAAGCCAGACTACAGTGGTGTCTCTCTGGCCAGTTGTTTTAGGATCATAGTTTCCTACATTTGTAGCGGCTACGTTCATATTTGGGGACTGAGAGGCTTTGGCAATCAAATCCTGTCCTTCTTTCAATATTCTTTGCAATGCTTCTTTTGGAAGAGCATTTGGAATCGTAAAGTATTTAAATTTTGTTCTCAACTCAGGCTCCCAAATAAGGCGGTGACTTTCTGATGCCAGGTCGTCCCCCGAACTCCGCCGCGATGGTTAACTTGATATCCGCGAGAATTTTCCCCAATCGAAATACCCCTTGACTGTGTTGCTTGAATTTAAGTCGCAGTACCATATCACTCTAGGCGTAAGGCGCAAGCAAAAGGGCAGGGGCTTTCCCCGAATTAGGCATTTTTTAAGGAATTTTGTTTTTAATTTGCGCTTAATTTGTTGCGATTTTACGGGTTGCATTTTTTTTTTAAAAACCCCCTTGCATCCTTAAAACCAAAACACTATAAAGCGCATCGCGTACTGAAGAAATGCGACCGCGAAATCGCCCCAAGGCAATATACAAGAAAATCAACCTTTTAAGAGTTGAACACAACGAGGATCGAAATGGCCACCAAACTTTCCAAGAATTACGCCCCTTCACAAGAAGAAAAATTTATGGGCGCACGGCAAAAGGAATACTTCCGGCGCAAGCTTCATTTCTGGAAGGAAGAAATTCTGCTGGAAACCGCCGAAACCCTCGAGCAATTGCAAAACGAAGGCTTGAAAGAGCCTGACATCGCCGACCGCGCCTCGTCCGAAACCGATTGGTCGATCGAGTTGCGCGCCCGCGACCGGCAACGCAAGCTGGTCGGGAAAATCGAATTAGCCCTGCAGAAAATTGAGTCAGGTGATTACGGCTACTGCGAGGTTTCCGGCGAGGCCATCTCACTCAAACGCCTGGATGCCCGCCCGATCGCGACCATGACCCTGGAAGCCCAGGAAATGCACGAAAAGATGGAAAAGGTCTACCGTGACGATTAGCGCCCTTCCCGAAGTCAGACCTTAAGTCTTCACCAAGTTCTTATCCCATGCTATAAATCAACCCAGGCGTTCTGATCGCTTTCAGGACGGTAATTGAATTTGGAAAACAGGGTTTCAAAGGGCGTCCCATAGCTATGGAAAAGATTAAATCTTATCCTTCCCTGCAGCCGCTACAAAGCCCCCAGTCATTGCAATCCAGGGCCGCAATTGAATTCTGGTTCGGGACCGGGACCAAGAGCTCAGGGACGGCCACGCCCGCCCGGGAAATCCATATCGGTGTGGCTTTGGCTGGCGCCCTGACGGCACTGGCAACGATCGCTTTTTATTCGGCGGATGGCAATATTGCCGGTTCGATTCCAATGGTTGCAATCATCCTCTTTATTACTGTTTTGGCGATAGGTTTTTTTATGCTGCGGGTAAAAGACCCGACCGCCGGCATCGATCTCAAGATAATGGCGGCCGGCCTCGCCCATATCGAAAAGGCGGCGGCCCTCAGCGACAAGGAAGGCCGCTTGCTTTCAGCCAATGACAATTACCGGGCTTTCTTTGGCGCCCGCGCGCCTTCCATCAAACAACTGCTGATCGACCGGCTCTACGGCAAGACCATCCGCGCGCTCCTAAAAGAAGCCCTTGAGGGCAAGACCGCCAGCCTTCAGATCGCCGGCCCAAAGGGTAAAACCAATTCGGTGATTACCGCCCGCCCGCAAGGCCCCTTTATTATGTGGACGTTTGTCAAGGGGCCCACCACAACCACGCCGCTCTCGGCCATTGGCAATATGGAAAACCATTTTCAGGCGCTTTTGGACCGTTTTTCCCTTGGGTTGATTATTGCCGGCAAAAACCAGAAAATACGATTCGCCAACCCGATTGCCGTCAAGCTTCTGGACGTCCCGGCCAAGTCGCTGCAAAATAAAATCGCCGACGAGGTTTTAACCCCCAAACTGCTCAGGGCCAAGGGAGTGACTGTGGAATGGCTTGATGTGCCCGGCGCTGATCCGGAAAAAAATGAGTATCAATTTGGCCTGGTGCAAAAATTTGGCGGCGCCGATGCCGCAACCGCCGGGGTAGGGTCCGAGGAATTTGCTGAATATGTCGAAGACGCCCCGATAGCCATCGCCATCGTAGATGCCCTGGATTTCAGGGTTGAACACCTCAATACCGCGTGCGCTGAACTTTTTAAAAAGTACACCAAAAAGCCCATGAAAAAAGGCAACATCCTGTTTAGCCTGTTGCCAAAAGACACCGTAGAACCCCTAAAGGCCCAGCTCAAAGAGGCGATCAAGGGCGGTGAGCTGCAACCGCCTATCGAATTTTACTTCGATGCCGCCGGCGAGGATGTCATCCAGGCTTATTTTGGCGCCCTTCACGGCGGCGCCCGGCGCCTCGGCATCCTCTATTTGATCGATACCTCCGAGACCAAACGGCTTGAGATGCAGTTCGTCCAGGCGCAAAAGATGCAAGCGGTTGGTCAATTGGCCGGGGGAATTGCCCATGATTTTAATAACCTGCTGACCGCCATCATCGGCTTTTGTGATCTTTTGTTGATGCGCCACAAGACCGGAGACCAGTCATTCGCCGACCTGATCCAGATCAAGCAGAACGCCAATCGCGCCGCCGACCTGATCCGCCAGCTTTTGGCGTTTTCCAGGCGTCAGGCGTTGCACCCGAAGGTCTTGAACGTCACTGATGTACTTTCCGACTTGTCCAATCTGCTGCGTCGCCTGACCGGTGAGAAGATTACGCTGCGCATGGCCACCGGCAAAAACCTGGGTCGTATTCGCGCTGACCAAAGCCAGTTTGAACAGGTCATCGTCAACCTTGCGGTCAACGCCCGTGACGCCATGATCGATGGCGGCGTCTTGAGTATTTCAACCCAGGCGATCAGGGCCGACGATGTAGCAAAACTTGGCCACTCCGGTTTGAAGGAAATTGATTACGTCCGGATTATAGTTTCTGACACCGGCCATGGCATCCCCAAGGAAAACCTCGATAAGGTTTTTGAGCCATTTTTCACCACCAAAGAGGTCGGCAAGGGCACCGGGCTGGGGTTGTCGACCGCCTACGGCATGATTACCCAAAGCGGCGGCTCGGTGTTTGTTGACAGCAAGCTAGGCAAGGGCGCGACCTTTGATATTTTCCTGCCCGCCCTCGACCCTGATGATTATGACGACGCCGAAGACCCGGCCGAACAAGAAGCGATCCCGCTGGATCTTACCGGCACCGAAGTCATTTTGTTCGTTGAGGATGAGGACCCGGTCCGCACCTTTGTCTCACGCGCCCTGCAAAACAAGGGCTACATGGTTCTCGAAGCTGCCGATGGCGAAGCCGCGCTCGAGATTTTGGATAATTACACCGGGCCGGTTGACTTGCTGATCAGTGATGTGGTGATGCCGCAAATGGACGGCCCGACCCTGGCCAAAAAAGTCATGGAGACGTTCCCCAAGGTTAAAATTATCCTGATTTCAGGCTACGCCGAAGAGGGCTTTCACAAAGGCCTTGACCGTGCCCGTTTCTCGTTCATCCCGAAACCTTTCTCGCTCCAGACGCTGGCAGAAAAAGTCCGCCTGGTGCTCGATGAAGGCAAGAGGAAATAAAATATTTCCCGGGAACAAGTTTAGAACGTTTTTATAAAATAGATAATAAGAACAATAGTTTAACTTTTTTCTTGCAAATAAGAACAAAACATGTACATTGAAAGAATGCGAGACAGTTAAAAGTGGAATTCCAGATTGTATTGCAACCAAACTATAGCTGTGAAATAACAAGGGAGACCCAAATGACAACGGCACCTTTGAGAGTGGTAAAAGAAACCGAAAATGATAAAAAGCGCGCGTTGGACGCCGCTTTGAGCCAGATTGACCGGGCGTACGGCAAGGGCTCGGTTATGCGCCTTGGCCAGCAGGGCGGCATTAACAAGGTGGAGACCATCTCAAGCGGCTCGATCGGGCTTGATATCGCGCTGGGAATTGGCGGTCTGCCCAAGGGCCGTGTTATTGAAATTTATGGCCCGGAATCCTCGGGCAAAACCACCCTGGCTTTACATGCCATTGCCGAGGCCCAGAAGCAGGGAGGCATCGCTGCTTTTATTGACGCCGAACACGCGCTTGATCCGGCCTATGCCAAAAGGCTCGGTGTCGATGTCAACGAACTTTTAATCGCGCAACCCGATACCGGTGAGCAGGCGCTTGAAATTACCGATACACTGGTGCGCTCCGGCGCCGTCGATGTGCTGGTGATTGACAGTGTCGCGGCGCTGACGCCGCGCGCCGAAATTGAAGGGGAAATGGGCGATCACCACGTTGGCCTGCAGGCCCGGCTGATGAGCCAGGCTCTCCGCAAGCTTACCGGCCACATCTCCAAATCCAGGTGCATGGTGATCTTTATCAACCAGATCCGGATAAAAATCGGGGTCATGTACGGCAACCCTGAAACCACTACGGGCGGAAATGCGTTGAAGTTTTATGCTTCCGTCAGGCTTGATATTCGCCGTATCGGCCAGATCAAGGACCGCGAGGAAATTGTTGGCAACGCCACCCGCGTCAAGGTTGTCAAAAACAAATTGGCGCCACCTTTCCGCCAGGTTGAATTCGATATCATGTACGGCAAGGGTATCTCCAAGGAAGGCGAGCTTGTGGACATCGGGGTCACCGCCGGCCTGATTGAAAAATCCGGGTCGTGGTATTCCTATGATTCCCAGCGGATCGGCCAGGGCCGTGAAAACGCCAAAACCTTCCTCATGGATAATCCGGATATTGCCGCGGCGCTTGAAACCGTTATCCGGAAAAATGCATCTTCGGTGGACGACGAACTGATGGTTGATGAAGCCGAAGACAAAGCCAAAGACAGTGGTGATGGCGAAACCTCCGAGGTTACAAATTCGACAGCGAAAAAGGGTTAAGCTTCCACAATCCCAAACCCCGAATACGCTTGCTCTCCCTGCTCGCAAGAAAGCGGTGCCTTCCCCAGGCACCGCTTTTTTCAGTGGCTTAAGCGGCTAGTGCTGGACAGGCGCAAACCTCGCTTGTAAAACCAAAACATCACCAAGGGGTATGAACAGGCCAAAATGACCAGCGTCAATGACATCCGGAAAGAGTTTTTGGCTTATTTTGAAGGCAAGGGCCACACCGTTGTACCCTCCAGCTCGCTGGTGCCCGCCAATGACCCGACCTTGATGTTTACCAACGCCGGTATGGTGCCGTTTAAAAATGTTTTTACCGGCCTGGAAAAACGCCCCTATGAAACCGCGGCCTCGTCACAAAAGTGCGTCCGCGCCGGCGGCAAGCACAACGATCTTGATAATGTCGGCTATACCGCCCGGCACCATACTTTTTTTGAAATGCTGGGAAACTTTTCCTTCGGCGATTATTTCAAGGAAAAGGCTATCCTTTATGCCTGGGATTTGCTGACCAAAGGGTTTGGCCTGTCCAAAGATCGCCTGGTGGCGACGGTTTATCACGAAGATGAAGAGGCTTATAAACTCTGGCAAAAAATCTCAGGGATGCCCTCCGACAGAATAATCAGGATAGGCGCCCACGATAATTTCTGGGCGATGGGCGACACCGGGCCGTGCGGGCCGTGTTCGGAAATTTTCTATGATCATGGCGATCGCCTTAAAGGCGGCCCCCCGGGCACGAAGCACGAAGACGGCGAACGCTTTGTTGAGATTTGGAACCTGGTGTTTATGCAGTATGACCAGATTGATGGGAAAACCAGGAAAGACCTGCCCAAACCCTCCATCGATACCGGGATGGGGCTGGAACGGATTGCGGCTGTTTTGCAAGGCACCCATGACAACTATGAAATTGATATCTTCAAGGCGTTGATTGCCGCCTCGGTTAATGAGACCGGGGTCAAGGCCGATGGCAAGCGGGCAGCCTCGCACCGCGTTATTGCAGATCACCTGCGCGCCTCCTCGTTTTTGCTGGCTGATGGTGTTACCCCTTCAAACGAAGGCCGCGGCTATGTGCTGCGCCGGATTATGCGCCGCGCCATGCGTCACGGCAATATCCTCGGGGTCAAGGAACCGCTGTTGTACAAGCTGGTGCCAGCACTGGTCGCCGAAATGGGCCAGGCCTATCCCGAACTGGCGCGCGCTGAAGCGTCGATCACCGATACCCTGCGTCAGGAAGAATTGCGCTTCGATGACGCGCTTGACCGCGGCCTGAAAGAGCTGGCAAAGGAAAAGGCCGGCCTTAAAAAAGGCGATGTCCTGCCTGGGGCGGCCGCCTTCAAACTTTATGATACCTATGGTTTTCCGCTTGATTTGACCCAGGATGCGCTTAAGGGTGAGGGGATCAGCGTTGATACTAAAGGCTTTGATGCGGCGATGGAAAAACAGAAACAACTTGCCCGCGCGGCCTGGAAGGGATCCGGCGAGCACGCCACCGAAGAGGTCTGGTTTGACATTCACCAGGACGTTGGCGCCACTGAATTCCTGGGCTACGGAACCGAAGAAGCCGAAGGCCTGGTGGTCGCCCTGGTCAAAGGCGGCAAAAAAATCAAGAAAGCCGGCAAGGGCGATGAGGTAAACGTGATCGTCAACCAGTCACCGTTTTACGGCGAGGCTGGCGGCCAGATCGGCGACAGCGGCACCATCACTTCGGAGGGCGCTAAACTTCTTGTCAGTGACACCCAGAAAAAGGTTGATGGCCTGCTGGTTCATGCCGCCACGGTAAATAAGGGAAATATTGCCATCGGCGATGTTGTCCACTTAAGCGTTGATCACCAGCGCCGCCTTAAAATCCGTGCCAACCATTCCGCCACCCATTTGCTGCACAAGGCCTTAAAGGTCCGGCTTGGCGATCACGTTACCCAGAAGGGGTCATTGGTGGCTGATGATCACCTGCGCTTTGATATTGGCCACGGCCAGCAAATTACCCAGGAAGAGTTGGCTTTGATTGAAGCCGACGTCAATGCCATGATCCGCCAGAACGCCGAAGTAGGCACCCGGCTGATGGCCCCGGACGACGCCATCAAGGCGGGGGCGCTGGCGCTTTTTGGTGAGAAATACGGCGACGAGGTGCGGGTGCTTTCAATGGGCGAAGATAACGGCAAATCTTATTCAGTTGAGCTTTGTGGCGGCACCCACGTCAGGCGCACCGGGGATATAGCCCTTTTCAAAATTACCAACGAAAGTTCCATTGGCGCCGGGATCAGGCGCATCGAAGCACTGACTGGCGAAGCCGCTCGTCAGTATATGCTTAAACCGGAGGCTAAACTCTGGGAAACATCAGTCTTTCTTAAATCCTCACCCAGTGAGGTAAAAGGCCGGGTTATAGCTCTACTTAAAGATAAAAAAGATCTGGAAGAGCATTTGCGTGAAGCCAAAAAGCAACTGGCGCTGGGTAGTGGCTCTGAAAAGCCGCAAAACATTAAAAAGGTAGGGTCGCTCAATTTTCAGGGAGAAATTCTTCAGGATATTGTTGCCGGGGATTTGCGGGCCATTGCGGATGCTGCCAAAGAACAGATTGGGTCAGGGGTTGTTGCCCTGATCGGGATTAATGAGGGCAAAGCCTCTTTGCTTGTAGGGGTAACCGATGATTTAACCAAAATACTGAATGCGGTTGATTTGGTCCGTATTGGCGCTGAAGTTTTGGGCGGCAAAGGCGGCGGCGGCCGTCCCGATATGGCGCAAGCAGGTGGCCCGGATGGCGGTAGGGCCGAAGCGGCCCTGAAAGCGATTGAAAAGGCGATTGCCTAAAACCCTAGGCCATAGCCTTTTCTAAATTTTCCACGATTTTGTCGAAGAACTGTTCCGAGGTCATCCAGTTTTGATCGGGACCGACGAGGAGCGCCAGGTCCTTGGTCATAAAACCCGATTCTACCGTTTCAACACAAACCCGCTCAAGCGTTTCCGCGAACTTACTGACATCCGGCGTATTATCAATAATACCCCGTTTTTTGAGACCACCGGTCCAGGCGAAGATCGAGGCGATCGGGTTGGTCGAGGTTGGCTGGCCTTTTTCATGCATGCGGTAATGCCGGGTTACGGTGCCGTGGGCGGCTTCGGATTCTACCGTGTTGCCATCGGCGGTCATGAGGATCGAGGTCATCAGGCCGAGCGAGCCAAAGCCCTGGGCGATGGTGTCGGACTGGACATCGCCGTCATAGTTCTTGCAGGCCCAGACGAACCCGCCTTCCCATTTCATAACAGCGGCGACCATGTCATCAATCAGGCGGTGTTCGTAACCTATGCCGGCTTTCTCGAACGCTTGCTTGAAGTCGGCGTCATAAATTTCCTGGAACAGGTCTTTAAAGCGTCCGTCGTAGGCCTTGAGGATGGTGTTCTTGGTCGATAAATACACCCACTCGCCGCGGCCCAACCCATAATTGAGGCAGGCGCGGGCGAAATCTCGGATGCTGTCATCGAGATTATACATCGCCATGGCAACCCCGCTGCCGGGAAAATTAAAAACCTCGTGGCTGATAACCTCGCCGCCGTCTTCGGGCTCAAAGGTAATCGTCAGCTTGCCTTTGCCGGGAACCGTGAAATCGGTGGCGCGGTACTGGTCGCCGAAGGCATGACGGCCAATCACAATCGGCTTGGTCCAGCCCGGCACCAGGCGCGGCACGTTGGCGCAGATAATAGGCTCGCGGAACACGGTGCCGCCAAGGATGTTACGGATGGTGCCATTGGGCGAGCGCCACATCTGCTTCAGGCCAAATTCTTCAACCCGCGCCTCATCGGGGGTAATGGTTGCGCATTTGAGGCCGACGCCGTATTTTTTGATGGCGTTGGCGGCATCGATGGTGATCTGGTCATCGGTCGCATCGCGCGACTGGATTGAAAGGTCATAGTATTTCAAATCAATGTCGAGATAGGGCAGGATCAACCGCTCGCGGATCCATGCCCAGATGATCCGGGTCATTTCATCGCCGTCGAGTTCGACGACCGGATTTTTAACTTTGATTTTAGCCATGGATTGCCCCCGGTATTTCGTGCCTGTTCCCGGTTTTCATATAGCCTTGGCCGGACCCTGTGAAGAGAAAAATGACTTTTTTATGCGCAAGATGCTTGGCTCATGCAAAATCCCCTGATAAGACAGCCTGTCACAGCACAAGAAGGGACGCAATGAACGACTTTTTTAATATCCTGCCGCCGATTCACCCGGAGGGCACCCGGTTTATCGCGATTTTTGCGGCTTTTACGGCGGTGCTTTATTTCATTTGGGTTCCGCTTGGCTTGATCGGGTTGGTTTTGACCCTGTGGTGTACCTATTTTTTTCGCGACCCAGAGCGGGTAACGCCAAGGCGGGCGGGGCTGGTTATTTCCCCGGCCGATGGCGTGGTCTGTGCCATCAATCAGGTCCACTGGCCGCAAGAGCTACGTTACGGTGGGCCAGTGGTCTGGCGTATTTCGATATTCATGAATGTGTTCAATGTCCATGTAAACCGGATTCCCATTGCCGGCGAAATTACAAAAATGGAATATGTTCCCGGGAAATTTTTCAACGCCTCACTGGATAAAGCCAGCGAAGACAACGAACGCCAAATGATAGCCATGAAAACCGGGGCCGGGGCAGAATTTGCCATTGTCCAGATTGCCGGTTTGATTGCCCGCCGCATTGTCTGCTACCCTGAGCCCGGGCAAAAAGTCCAGCCGGGAGAGCGCTTTGGCTTGATCCGCTTCGGCAGCCGGGTTGACCTTTACCTGCCCGATGGCTGCAACCCGTTGGTGACGATTGGCCAGGTGACTGTTGGCGGCGAAACGGTACTTGCCGACCTCAAGTCCAACGAGGTCCGCCGTATGGCCAGCAAAAATTAAGCAGGGAAACGCAGGGAAAATATGCCAATAGAAACCACAGGAAAAAAGGGCAGACGCAAACGCCTGAAGCATTTAAGCGGGCGTGCAATTTTTCCCAATATGATTACTATTTTGGGCCTTAGCGCGGGCGCCACTGCTATCCGTTTTGCCATGGAGGGGCGCTGGGGCCTGGCGGTATTTGCCATCGTCATTGCCGCCGTCCTGGATGGCCTTGATGGGTCGGTGGCCCGGCTTTTGAAAAGCACCACGAAATTCGGTGCCGAACTGGATTCGCTGTCGGATATGATCAGTTTCGGGGTCGCCCCGGCGGTGCTGCTTTATTCCTGGAACCTGAAAACCCTTGGCGGATTTGGCTGGATAATTGCCCTGGCCTTTACGGTGTGCTGTGCGCTGCGCCTGGCGCGCTTTAATTCAAAGTTGGATGACGATGACGAACCCCGCCGCAAGGCCGGTTTTTTGACCGGGCTGCCGGCCCCGGTAGCGGCGGGCCTTGGCATTATGCCGGTCATGGTTATGCTGGAATACGGAAACGGGTTTTTTACCAGCCCTGAATTCGTAGGTGTTTATACCGCGCTTCTATGCTTTGGTATGGTTTCAAAAATCCCGACCTATGCCTTCAGGGGGCTGATTATTCGCCGCGAATATCTGGTCCACACCTTGCTTTTGGTTTCGGTGTTTGCGGCGGCGGTGACGGCTTACGCATGGCAGCCTTTTATCTTTGCAGGCCTGTTTTATCTTCTTACCATTCCCGTAAGCGTCTACCGCTTCCACATTCTCAACAAATCAAGCTGACCTCTTATTCTGCCGGCATGGTTGCAGGCCTGAAGCCTAGCCGCCGTCCAATGCGTTGCGACCACAGCAGGCCATCGGCGCGTTTCAAAGCCCGGCGGGTTTTCATGTGTACCGGC
>SMXR01000053.1 GCA_004356215.1 Alphaproteobacteria bacterium
TTCAACGGCAAAAATTTCAACATCCTCTTCGAGGAACGCGGCAAACAAGCCGATGGCGTTTGACCCCCCGCCGACACATGCCACCAGGGTATCTGGCAGGCGACCTTCGGCTTCGTTCATTTGCTCATACGCTTCACGCCCGATTACGGTCTGAAAATCGCGCACCATTTTTGGGTAGGGATGCGGGCCGGCGACTGTCCCGATGATATAAAAGGTACCTTCTACGTTGGCGACCCAATCCCGCAGGGCTTCGTTCATGGCATCTTTTAGGGTTTTCGAGCCTGAAGAGACCGGCCTCACCTCGGCGCCCAGAAGCCGCATGCGGAAAACATTGGGGGATTGGCGCTCAATGTCGCGTTCGCCCATAAAAATGGTGCAGGGCAAGCCAAAACGGGCAGCAACGGTTGCGGTGGCAACGCCGTGCTGACCGGCGCCGGTTTCGGCGATGATCCGGGTTTTACCCATGCGCTTTGCCAATAATATCTGACCGATCGTGTGGTTAATCTTGTGGGCGCCGGTGTGGTTCAATTCGTCCCGCTTAAAATAAATCTTGGCGCCACCAAGGTGTCCGGTCAGCCGTTCGGCAAAATAAAGCGGGCTGGGGCGGCCAACATAGTGTTTTAAAAAATAATCGAGTTCTTTTTGAAACGAGGGATCTTTTGTTGCCGCCTCATAGGCCTCTTCAACCTTGAGCACCAGGGGCATCAGGGTTTCAGGGATAAATCGGCCACCAAATATCCCAAAGAAGCCATCCTGATCGGGACCGTCCAGGAAATTTGTTTTCGATCTGCTATTTTTTTTGGCCATAGGTAACCTTTTTACAAATCTGCCGCCCGTTCTAAAAATTTCTGGATCAAGGCGGGGTCTTTATGGCCCGGTGTTTGCTCTACTCCAGAAGAAACGTCAACCTCTCTTGCGCCAGATTGGGCAACCGCCGCCATCAAATTTTCGTCATTCAGACCCCCCGATAACAGCCAGGGCAGTGAAAAAATTTCGCCCTTCAGCAAGGCATGATCAAATCTCCGGGCATTTCCCCCGGGACGGGTATCGCCGGGGGCCCGGGCCGAATCAAACAAAAGCATATCGGCAATACCCCCATATTGATGTGCCATCTTCAGGTCTGCTGGGCCGGACAAGGCAATGGCCTTGATCACCGGCTTGCCAAATTTTTGTTTAATTTCCCTAACCCGGGCCGGGGTCTCGGCGCCGTGGAGTTGCAGCATATCCAGGGGAACGTGGGCCAAAACCGCTTCAAGTCCGGCATTGCCGGGGTCGACAAAAACCCCAACCTTTTTCACTTTATCCCCCGCCAAGGTGGCCAGGCTTGCCGCGACTTCGATTTCCAGAAAACGCGGCGAGGGCGGAAAAAAGACCAGGCCAATATAACTGGCGCCATGGTGAAGGGCAGATTTCAGGGCACTTTCATTGGTGATGCCGCAGATTTTAACTTTAAGCGTCATGACTAGGAGGAAAGGCTGGCGGCAATATCAGCAGCCGCCTTTACGGGATCAGCGGCGCCGGTGATGGCACGGCCAATCACCAGATAATCAGCACCCTGGGCAATCGCCTGCGGCGGGGTCATGACCCTTTTTTGATCGCCTTTGGCAACTCCGGCAGGGCGTATGCCGGGCACCACCAATGTCAGGTCATTGCCAAATTCTTTCCTGAGAGACGCTACTTCAAAGGATGAACAAACCACCCCCCCAAGGCCACATTTAAGCGCAAGGGCGGCCAGGCGCTTAACCTGATCTACGGTTTTGGCGGCAACCCCGATATCGCGTAAATCTTCATCGCCCAGACTGGTCATAACCGTCACCCCCAGGAGCAAGGGCTTTTCTGAATACCCTTCTGCCGCTACAGCGGCGGCGGTCATCATCGCTGCGCCGCCGGCGGTATGAATGGTGATCATTGCCGGGCTAAGGGGTGCCAGCGCCCGGACCGCCCCAGCCACGGTATTGGGAATATCATGAAGCTTGAGATCAAGAAAAACCGGCAGGCCACATTCATTGATCTTCCTTACGCCCGCAGGGCCATGCCCTGAAAAAAATTCAAGGCCGACCTTTAGACCGCCAACTGTTTCTTTAAGCGACAGACCCAATTCCAGGGCCCCCTGGAGGTCGGTTGTATCCAGCGCGCAGAAAATTTTCTTGTGGTTTGGTGTGCTCATAAAGCCTCCGGGACACTGGCATAAAGAGACTAATCGCCTTTGGCAAGCTTTCTTGGTTTGGCCCCACCACCTTCGGTGTAATCTTTTTGGTCAACTTTGGCCGGTTTTTTATCCAGCTCGCTTTCCAGGTCATCCACTTCGGTGGCAAGCCGCGAGGTTTCCTTTTTGGCGCTGCGCATTTCAGAAAAATGACGCACCCCGCGGTACGCGGTTATCAAACCGGCCAATGCCATGCCAATAAAAATTCCGCCGAAGAAAACAAAAAATAAAGGCACCTCTGGAATTTCCGCTGGAAAAGGCCAAAGGCTGAGGGTGACCGATTGGCGATTAGCGACAGCAAAAATAATCAACACCAGTGACAAGGTCAAAAGCGGAATAGATTTAAAAAACTTCATCGGAAAACCTCAAACGTTTTTCAGGGATTTGATAATGACGTTGTAAAAGGAAAGAGGCCGGCAAACAAGCGGCAGGGTGCGGATAGTATTATTTTCCATTCAGGCGTTCGCGCAAGTCTTTACCGGTTTTGAAGTGCGGGGTGAATTTTGCCTCAACCTGAACCGCCTCCCCGGTTTTGGGATTGCGGCCGATCCGGGCCTTGCGTTCCTTGACCGAAAAAGCGCCAAAGCCGCGAAGCTCAACCCGTTCGCCACGTTCAAGAGCCTCGGTGATTGTCGAGAAAAAGGTGCTGACAATCCGCTCTATGTCCCGCTGGTACAGGTGCGGGTTGATCCTGGACAGTTTAGCAATGAGTTCAGATTTGATCATAAGCTATGGTGCAAATAATGGCTAAAAGCCAAAAACCCCTCTTGATGCATTCATTTCAGACATCAAAACCTGCCAAAGCCAACCTCTGGCGTCAAGGGTAAGAAACCTTAAATTCGTTTTTTTTATCAATATGTTGCAAGAAAACGCACGAAAGTGGGAAAACCATAAAAAAACCGGGAGAAGATTATCTAAAAACCTTCTCCCGGCTGAAACTTTGAAAACTTTTTACTTTTTCTTTGATTCTTTTTTAGCCCCGGTTTTTTTGGCTGCTTTTTTGGCGGGAGCCTTTTTAGCCGCGGCCTCTTTTTTCGGGGCGGTTTTTTTGGCGGGAGCTTTCTTCGGCTCTTTTTTCCCGGCAGCTTCCTTTTTCGGAGCCGCTTTTTTGGCTGGGGTTTTCTTGGCTTCACCCTTTTTGGGGGCTGCCTTTTTGGCTGGAGCTTTTTTGGCTTCACCCTTTTTGGGAGCTACCTTTTTAGAGGTTGCCGCTTTGGTTTCAGGGGCTTTGGCCGCCTTTTTGGCCTTGGTTTCCTTCTTGGCAGGCTTGGCGGTGGTTTTGCTTTCCTTCAACGCCGCGCCAAGAATATCACCAAGCGATGCACCGGAATCAGAAGAGCCGTACTGGGCCACCGCCTGTTTTTCCTCCCTAATTTCCAGGGCCTTGATCGACAGGCTAACCTTGCGGTTGGATTTATCAACATTGGTTACCATGGCATCAACCTTTTCGCCGACAGCGAACCGATCAGGGCGCTGGTCGTTGCGGTCCCGGCTAAGGTCGTTTTTGCGGATAAACCCATGCAGCCCGGTATCGCCGATAGCAAGTTCAACCCCGCCATTATTTACCTGCGAAACGGTGCCGGTGATAACCTCACCCTTTTTGGTTTTGGCAAAAACAGAGAAAGGATCCCCGCCGAGCTGTTTAATACCCAGGCTGATGCGTTCTTTTTCAGAATTGATATCAAGGATGATGGCTTTAACCATGTCGCCTTTTTTATATTCAGCGATCGCCTGGTCGCCGGAGCGGTTCCAATCAAGATCAGAAAGATGGACCATGCCATCAAGATCATCATTAATACCGATGAAAAGTCCAAACTCGGTGATGTTTTTGACCGTACCTTCAACTTTTGAACCAACCTTGAAATCCTTCGAGAAAGAATCCCAGGGGTTATCGGTGCATTGCTTAAGGCCCAGTGAAATGCGGCGTTTTTCCGGATCAATTTCCAGCACCATAACCTCAACTTCCTGCGAGGTGGATACCATTTTTCCGGGGTGGATATTTTTCTTGGTCCAGGACATTTCGGAAACGTGAACCAAGCCTTCAATCCCGTTACCCAGTTCAATGAAAGCACCGTAATCGGTGATGTTGGTAACAACCCCCTTGACCTTTGTTTTCAGCGGGAATTTCTTCACCACATCCTCCCACGGATCATCAAGCAATTGTTTGATACCCAGGCTGATACGCTGGGTTTCGGGATTGATGCGGATAATCTTGACGTCAATGGTATCGCCGATTTTCATAATTTCTGACGGATGTCCCATACGGCTCCACGCCATATCGGTTAAATGCAACAGGCCGTCGACGCCACCCAGGTCTACAAAAGCCCCGTATTCGGTAATGTTTTTAACAATCCCTGGCAGAACCTGGCCTTCTTCCATGTTTGCCATCAATTCGGCGCGTTGTTCGGCGCGCTCTTCTTCCAGAAGCGCCCGTCTGGAGACAACAATGTTGCCGCGTTTGCGGTCCATTTTCAAAATCTGGAAATTAAGCGGTACATTCATCAATGAATTCATGTCTCGCAGCGGCCGGACATCCAGCTGGCTGCCAGGCAGAAACGCAACAGCACCGGAAAGATCAACGGTAAAGCCACCCTTGACGCGGCCAAAGATTACCCCTTCGACAACCGCTTCATCATTGTAGGATTTTTCCAAAAGTTCCCAGGCTTCTTCACGGCGCGCGCGTTCGCGTGACAGCATCGCTTCGCCTTGGGCGTTTTCCAGGCGCTCGACAAAAACGTCAATGGTATCGCCCTCTTTGACCTCGGTCTTGACCCCGGGAGCGCCGAATTCATGCAACGGGATACGGCCTTCTGACTTCAGCCCGACATCAACCAGGGCGAAATCGGCGCCAATGGAAATAACGGTTCCCCTGACCACGCGGCCTTCAAATTTTTCTTCATCTTTATGAATTTCTTTTAGGAGGGCTTCAAAATCCTCCCTGGTGGGGGAGTATTGTTTTTCGTTAGACATGTATTTTTACCTATAAAAAATTTCTGGCCAGCCGGTTGTCTCCAGCGGTCTTCCCTAAAGGCAGGCGCCTTTAGGGCCAGAGGTTTCAATTAAGGCGAACAGGTTTTCTGTGCCGCCCGGTTACAGTTTTTGAAAAAGTCCGGTTTTATTTAGAATCACCAAAGCCTTTTCGAATGCGCCGTCTATATCTAAATTTGTCGTATCTAGCAAGTGGGCATCTTGCGCAGGCTTTAAAGGTGATATTTCACGGGTTTCATCGCGCGCGTCACGATCTTGCACGGCTTTCAGAATTTGGCCCGGATCAACAGGTTTTCCGCGGGTTTCAAGTTCAAGGAGGCGGCGGCTGGCGCGGATTTCCGGGCTGGCGGTGATAAAAAATTTTATATCCGCGTTTGGGCAAACAACGGTGCCAATGTCGCGGCCATCGATGACAACACCTTTTTTACCTCCTGGCGGGTTTTTTGCAAAATTTCGCTGAAATGCCAGAAGCTCAGCCCGGACATCGGGTAGTGCTGCAACCAATGAGGCAATTTTCCCAGTTTTTTCATCACGCAGGTCAGGGTTGTCCAGGGTATCAAAATCAAGGGTTTGGGCGGCGGCTTTGGCGGCCGCAACATCGCTTGGGTCTTTTTTTTGCATGATTAATGACAGCGCCACCGCCCGGTACAAAGCACCGGTATCCAGGTGGGCAAACCCTAAATATTCTGCCAGGCGCTTGGCCAGCGTGCCTTTGCCCGAAGCTGATGGTCCATCGATGGTAATAATCATTCCGCATCCTTAATGTTCGCGCCCAGACCGGTCATCAGCTTAGCAAAGCCCGGGAAACTTGTAGATATACTTTCTGCACCCCTGACTGTGACCGGGTTCCTGGCCCTTAAACCCAAAACCAGAAACGCCATGGCAATACGGTGATCATGGTGGGCATCGATCATGCCGCCACCCGGGACCATACCGCCCAAACCCTTGATTTTAAGGCCGTCAGATAACTCCTCGACCTCAACCCCATTGGCGGTCAAGCCCTGGGCCATTTCTTTTAGGCGGTCGCTTTCTTTCAAGCGCAATTCCTGAAGGCCGCGAAACTCGCTGATGCCCTTGGCCAGGGCTGCGGCGACAAAAAGGATTGGAAATTCGTCTATCATCCGCGGTGCTATGGCCGCACTGGTTTTAATCCCGGAAAGGCTTGAATGCCCTGCCAAAAGGTCTGCCACTGGCTCACCCGAACAGTTTTTTTGGTTTGTCATTTCTATGTTTGCCCCCATGGTGGCCAGGACATCCAGCAGGCCGGTCCGCAGCGGGTTCACGCCAACGTTTTTAAGGGTAATTTTTGAACCGGGGACTGTCAGGGCGGCGACAATAAGAAAAGCCGCCGCAGAAAAATCTCCCGGGATAACCAGACTCTGGGGCCGCAGGACCGGCCGGCCCTTTATGATCACCTTAACAGAGCCATTATCCCCGGTTTCCTTCAGGATTTTAGCGCCAAACCCGGCCAAGAGGCGCTCAGTATGATCGCGGGTTGGCAACCTTTCGACAACCGATGTTTCGCCCGCCGCCCCCAGCGCTGCCAAAAGAATGGCAGATTTGACCTGGGCCGATGGGACTTTTGAAACATAATCTATAGCCCGAAGGTTGGCGCTGCCGGTCAGGGTAAACGGCAAGGTTGTCGCCCCTTTGGGGTCGACCATTGCCCCCATATCACATAAAGGGGCAAGAATCCGGGCCATTGGCCGGGTGACCAGCGAGGAATCACCGGTGATCCGGACAGCAAAAGGGCAGCCGGCCAGAAGACCCATCATTAATCGCGCCCCGGTACCCGAATTGCCAAAATCAAGCGGCACCTTGGGTGGTTTAAGCCCCCCCGTGCCGACGCCCGCGACCTGAAAGTTCGTCAAATTTTTTTTAATTTTTACCCCAAGGGCGGCAAGCGCCTTTTTAGTATTCAAAACATCTTCTGATTCCAAAAGACCCTCAATTTGGCTCATTCCCGGGGCCAGGGCGGCCAATAATAATGCTCGGTGAGAGATCGATTTATCGCCTGGAATCCTTGCCTTGCCAATGAATTTAGAAGATGATTTTGAAACAAGTGTGGTCATTATGGCTCTTTTGAGTTCCTTGTTTTTTAAAAAAAATTAACCCGCGGCGCTTTTAGGTTTTGACAGAAGCCAAACTTCATGGCAAGGGAAGCGCCAACCCGATATTGTTTTAGAGATTTACAGGTAAGGAGCTGATTGTGGCAAAAGAAAAATGGGGAACCAAGCGGACCTGCCCGAAATGTGCGACCCGCTTTTATGATCTGGGCAAGGGAGACCCTATTGTGTGCATTGAATGCGGCAACGAATGGGTGCCCGAGCCAATATTGAAAAGCCGTTCGCCACATTTGGAAGAAGCCAAAAAGCCCATCGAAAAAGCCACTGAAGCTGTTGAGGCGGAAAAGGTTGAGGATGATCCCAAAGAAGAGGATGCCGATCTTCCCAAAGAAGAGGATGCCGATCTTCCCAAAGAAGAGGATGAAGCCAACCCCGACAATGATCTGGACCTTGGTGACGACAACGATGTTGCGGCCGTTATCGAAACACCTAAAAAACCGGATGAGGGTGGATAAACCAGAAGTTTGCTTGATCGATCTTCGTCTGCGTTTTAAAATACTTTTTTTCGGGGCCATAGCTCAGTTGGGAGAGCGCTACACTGGCAGTGTAGAGGTCGGCGGTTCGAACCCGCCTGGCTCCACCATTTTTACTTTCTCAAATTAGAAGTTTAAAGTGGGGTAAATGAAATGAAGTATTTTTCAGCATTAATTGTGGTGGGTTTTATTCTTACCTCTTGTGCCCATCAAAAACCTCAAGACCCCGTTCCCTTTATTAACAACGCTACCGGTCTCGACCTGTCCGGTATTGATATCAATACCCGCCCCCAGGACGATATTTACCAGTTTGCAAACGGTGCCTGGAAAGAAAAAACCAGCATACCAGACCATCAATCCAGTATCGGGGTTTTAACTTCCCTTAGGGATGTTCGCGATATCAGGGTGGTCCTTTTTCTGGACGAATTTTCCAGACAAACAAACAAAACCAAAGGTTCGGACGAACAAATCCTGGGTGACCTTTTTTATAGCCTTACCCGAGATAGTTTAATTGAGGGCAGGGGCATCCAACCGATTCATTCTTTGTTGCAAGAAATAGACGACGTTAAGAACAAAGCCCAATTAGAACACGCCATCGCCAACCTTATCACCAGCAATGTCAGGATTCCTTTTGCCTTTGACGTAAGGCCGGATTTTAATGATTCGTCGCAACATATTCTTTCTTTTTTTCAAAGTGGGTTGGGTATGCCCACCCGGGAATATTATTTGAGCAGCGACCAAGAGTTTGCAAGGATTCGGGTTGAATACAAAATTTATCTGGAAAAAATTCTGAGTGCTGCCAATTTTGCCGATGCCATTGAGCGGGCCCAAAATGCCTATAAAATAGAACGTCTGCTGGCAGCGGGGCAATGGCCCAATGTTGACCGCAGGGACCCGGTTAAAATCACCAACACTTACCGACCCGAAAACCTGAAGCACTTAACAGACAAATTAAACTGGGCAATTTATTTGCAAGCTCTGGGGGCCGAAAAAGAAACAAACATCAATATTAGCGAAACAGGATTTTTTGTGGCGCTTGGGAATATCCTGGAAGAGCAGTCCGTGGAAGCCTGGAAAGATTATTTGAGGGTTAGGGTTTTGGCTGCTTACGCCCGGTATCTGGAAGATGAATTTCGCACGATCTATAACGACTTTTACGAGGGTGTGGTTCGCGGAGCTAAAAAAAATCCCACCAGACTCCAAAGGGCAGTTTTTATCATCAACACTATTATGGGGGACGCAGTCGGGAAGATTTATGTGGAAAGGTTTTTTCCCCCTTCATCCAAGAAAAAAATGGAAACGCTGGTAGCGAATGTTAAAGCCGCCTTCAAAGACAGACTTCAAAACAACACATGGTTGTCAAACCCAACCAAAGACCTGGCAATTGTTAAGCTTGATAGCCTTTTAACTGAAATCGGATACCCCACCGAGTGGATAGACTATTCTAAATTGAAAATAGACAAAGCAAGCCCACTCCAAAATGTGAAAAATATTTATTCATTTTATTTTGGTCAAAAGCTAAAAAAATTGGGGACACTGGCCAAAAGAAACGCCTGGAATTTTGGCCCCCACATCGTCAACGCCCAGTTTTTACCCTACCAGAATGCGATGTTTTATCCCGCTGGATTTCTGGAGCCTCCTTATTTCAACGCCTTGGCAGATGACGCTGTAAATTATGCTGGTATCGGTGTCATTATAGGCCATGAGATTGGTCATGCATTTGATGACCAGGGGCGACAATTTGGACCAGAAGGGACCCTTGAGGATTGGTGGCGCGATGAAGATATCAAGAATTTCAAAAAACAAACAAAGGCCCTTGTGGATTTGTTCAATCAATACAGTCCGATCGAAGGGATGACCATCAATGGAAATTTAACCTTGGGTGAAAATATTGGGGATTTGGTCGGGGTCCAGGTAGCCTATGATGCTTACATCAAAAGCCTGAACGGAAAGCCAGCCCCTGTTATCGATGGTTTCACCGGCCCGCAAAGGTTTTTTATTGGCTACGCCCAAAGCGTTCGCTCAAAATCCCGGGCCGAGGCTATCAGGCAATGGTTGGTATCCGACCCGCACTCTCCTGATGAATTCAGGGTCATAGGGATTGTCCCGCATATCCCTGCTTTTTATGGCGCGTTCAATATTAAAGAGGGTGATGGAATGTACCTGCCGCCAGAGGACAGAGTTTCAATCTGGTGAGAAGAAAAAACCCCTAAAAGGGATATAAGATTAGGGTTTCTGCGCTTATTTTATTCTTTTAGTGCAGAAAAGGCGATTTGATAGTATAAAATCCGGGGCAAAGAAAGCTTGGGCGGTTTATATATGACTAATGAATCTCTTGAAACCACACTACTTTTATTCTTTCTTTTTTATATAATTGCCTCGTTTGGTGTTTCTGTTTGGCTGTCTATCAAAAAAAATGAGGCGCTGCTGGCGGCAAATTCCAAGCTGATGCCCTATAAATGGGGGTATTACTGGGGATATTTTAGTATTTTGGTCGCGCCCATGCCTCTATTTCTTTTATGGTACAGCCCCCAAATGGGCGCATTTGAAGTGGGCGCAACACCTACGTTTATTGGATTAAAACCCACCTTTGATCAAATATTGGTCGAGGCTATGTATAGTTTAAGTTTTGCGTTAATTGGCGTGGGAATCATCAAAAGAATTCCTCTGGCATGGATTGCGTCTGCCGGAATGTTTATTGTAATTTTTATATTTCAGTTTCAATGGATGGGATTGGTAATAGCTGCCATAAACGGATATTACGCTTGGAAAAGGCGCCAGGAATTGAACTTTTTGTCCTTTTTCAAAAAGAAATAAAACCCCGGCGCTTTGGCGGGAAGGTACTTCCTTAATAAAACCACATTTTTGTATTCATTTATGGTTCAGGTTAGCTTCCCTAAGATCAGCCTTAACCGTAGAAAACGAATTGAGGTAGAAATGTTTAAA
>SMXR01000054.1 GCA_004356215.1 Alphaproteobacteria bacterium
CCTTAGTTTTCTAAACGACCCCAGCCATGTTTATGTGCTGTGTGAAAATTGTGAGGTGCGCTAGCCATGGCGGGTAAAAAACTCACCCCCGAGCAATATGCCATCCTTCGCGAGGGCGGCACCGAGGCAGCATTCTCAGGCACGCTGCTGCACAACAAGGAAAACGGAACTTATGCCTGCGCTGGTTGCGGGGCGGCGCTGTTTTCATCCTCCAGCAAATACGATTCAGGGTCAGGTTGGCCTTCCTTTTTTAAACCGGTTTCAGAGGACGTAATTCTTGAAATCCACGACACCAGCCACGGCATGGCCCGGACCGAGGTTCAGTGCGCAGCGTGCCAGGGTCATCTCGGCCATGTCTTTCCCGATGGCCCCGAAGAGACCGGTCAACGCTATTGCGTTAATTCCTTGAGCTTGGATTTTGAGGAAAAATAATTCCCTAAACCTCGGCCAGGCCCATCAGGAAGACGGCAGCCAGCATGATCGAAAAGCCGAAGGCGTAAAAGACGCTGATGACCCCGAATTTAAGAATTGTCTTTATCCAGCCATTGCCATAGGCGTTCTTCAGCGACAGAAACAGGAACACCGGAAAGCCGTAAACGGTGAGCGTCATTCCAACCGCTTCAGCGGTGCTGCCAAAAAGGTTCTGGGCGATCAGGAAAAACGTTAAAAAGAAAAACAGGGCGGTGTGGAAATGCAGCGAAAACACCATTTGGTTTAAAACAAAATGCTGCTTTTCCCAATAAAAAAACCTTAAGAAAAACCCGAACATCGGGACAAAAATAATCATCACCCGGGGCAGCCAGATATTCAGCGAATTGTTGAGTCTGCGCGGGTTTTCGGCGGCCCGGATAAAACCGTTCCGCACCCTTCTGGTAAAATCCCGGATCGGGCCAACCCCTTCGACCGGGGCAGTGATTTCAAAAAAATCATCCACCATTTCAGAGGTAACTTCGGCTTCAGCCGCGCCTTCCAGGGGGGTAAACATTTGCAGGTTGGGCATGTATTGGAACCTTGATCCCGCGACAGAAAAGAAATTTTCAGTCTCGGTGACCTCCCGGGTTAAAATTCCGCCCCGGACTCCTTGCAAAACCTCAATCAGTTTTGTGCCCTGGTTTTGTTCTGTGGCAGATTGGATTTGTCTATCAATTTCGGCAATAGCCTCGGTGCGGTCGTCTTCAGTAAAGACAGATTGTGTAGCCACCATTGATAATTTAAAAACCGCCACATCCAGCAGCGCCAGGGCGGCAAAAAAAGCTACCAGTGAAATCAGGTAAAGCCGGATCGGGGGTGCGTAGCTGGCGCGCATTCCCCTGAAATAATTTCGCGTCATCACCCCGGGGATAACCAGTAAATGGGCAAACGTCCGCCACAGCTTTGATTCCGGAGAGATTAGCTGATCGGTCATATCTTCCAGAAATTCCCAGTAGGGATTCTTGCCGGTAAAATGGCGCTGGCCGCAAACCTTACAATATTTCCCGGTAAGCTTTGTGCCGCAATTTTTGCACGCACCCTCGGCAACTTCGGCGGGAAGCCCGGCCATGGTTTTACCCAGGTTAAATTTAGGAAAATGCCTGGTAAGTTTCTGGATTTGCCCCTTGGTCATTTGCTCTCGCACTGCTTTGTTTAAGCCCTATAATAATAGTACGGGGCTGCAGCCTTTACCATTCTTTTGAAAATTGGCTGGTTTTACGCTTCCGCCAGGCTGGCGATAAAGACAATTCCAATCATGACGGAAAACCCGAAAATATAAAAAATCGAAATGATGGAAAATTTGAAAAAAGACCTGATCCAGCCGTTCCCGGTGGCAACCTTCAAGGCAACCAGAAGATAAAGCGGCACCGCGCCAAGGAACATCCAGGTGCTGGCGGCTGCACCGACAAAAACCTGGGCCAGCACAAAAAAGGTCAAAACAAAAAATATATAGGTATGGAAATGCAACGAAAAAATCAGGTGGTTGAAAAAATATTGTTCCCGCTTCCAGTAAAAAAACCGCAGGAAAAAGGCAAACATCGGGATAAAGATGGCCATGGTGATCGGCACCCAATTGTTCAGGCTGTTATTGAGACGGCGCGGATCCTCGGCAACTGCTTTCAGGCCGCGTTCCACTTTTCGGCCTATTATATCGGTCCAATCTTCATCGGGATCCCCCGCTTCAACAGTATCAAGCTGGATAAATTCACCCAATGCCTCTTGAGATATCGGGACATCTTCATCCAGAATTTCTGCAAACATTTTTATATCAAAATCAAAATCCGGTTCGGTTCCCTCAGCAATTTCAACCCTGGTTTCGGTGGCGCCATCCTGGCCGGCAATGCTGATCACGCTCGCACCTTCATAGTTCCCTAAAACGTCATCTATGACCGCCTTGCGGGTGCCTGCCAAGCTAACCCCGGCATCTGGATCGGTTCTTTCAAGAATTTCCTCACTAATGTCGATGCCTATTACCGCGCCGTCAATTTTTAAAGCAATTAGTTCAGGGGTCACCGGCTCAACAATAAATTTTACGATGGCCACGTTCAGGACAGAAATCGTCAGGAAAAACAGAATAATAGAGACCAGGAAAAGCCTGATAGGGGGCAGGAACCGGATGCGCTTGCCGGCAATAAAATCCCGGGTCATTGCACCCGGTAGAAACAAAAGAAATCCTAATGTCCGCCACAGGCGGGAATCCCTGGAAAAGATATTGTCTGAAAAATCCTCCAGGAACGTCCAGTACGGCCGCCGGTAATCAGAATCCTTTTGGCCACAGTTAAAACAAAACTTGCCCTGCAGAGGGTGGCCACAATTCATACAAACCGAAATTTCAGACGGGGCTTCAGGTTTTAGGGCAAGGGCCTTTTCCTGCGCCTCTTTGGTTTTCAGGATAAATTTATCCAGTTTTTTTTCTTTTTTCTTGTGCTTCCTCAGCTTTCTTTTGGACAGGTTTTCAGTTGGTTTTTTACGAAGAGCCGCCTGTTTTTTTTCTTTCCTCTTGAGCTTTCTCAGCTTTCTTTTGGAAACCGGTTTCAGCGGCTTCTCCCAAAGCAGCGAAAAGTATCCTTGAACCTGATTGCCGATGTCTTTGAACATGCCCCACCTTTGATGGTATTTTAGGCAGGGTAACGGGAAAGGTAAACTCTCTCAATAAGATATACGCCCTGATATGAAAAAGCCCGCGGGAAACGCAGGCTTTGTTTTGATTAAAAATAGGGTTGGTTCAATTCCACCCGGACAGCCCTACCCTAAGGTTTGCCGCCATTGCTACCACCATTGCCATTGCCATTGCCGTTATTGCCATTGCCATTGCCCCCGCCATTGCCATTGCCGTTATTGCCATTGCCCCCGCCATTACCGCCACCATCACCACTGGCAGCATCAGAAGCGCTGGCAATGCCATCGAACAGGGTATTAAGGGAAACCCCCACCGCCTGCATGGAAACAATCGCCGCCATAGCAATAAGCGCGGCCAAAAAGCCATACTCGATGCCGGCAGCACCTTTGGTGTTTTTCCTCAATTTTTTTAGTAATCTAAGCATCAAATTCGGCAGGTTAAAATTTCTTCCAACCTGTTCCCTAATATTCACCTTCAGACTACTCCTAAAATAGTAAAAAAAATCTTAATTATCTAATAAAAACAATGAGTAAGGTTATCTTGGAAATTTAATTAAAGGATTGATGGTTCAAATATTAAAAAGAAAGGTGAAATCATATTTTCAATTTTTTCACTTCTGCCTCCAGTTCCGCAATGCGGGCTTTGAAAGGCTCAAGCAGGTCTTCAACCTCTTCCTGATCGAATTTGACCGGAATGTGCTGGGGGCAATTGACGTCCCAGGCGGTGATTTTAAAAACTATAACCCGTTCAGGCCGCGCCTTGTAATCGCTATCGAATACTTTCTTCAGAAGCTCCGGGTCATTTTCAATGGTCTTAGCGGTACCCCAGATTTTTATGCGCCGCCGGTTGGCATAATCCATCAGAAAAATATAGGCCTTGCGGTTTTCAGACAGGTTTCCGGCAGAAATGTATTGGCGATTGCCGCTGAAATCAGCAAATGCCAGGGTTTTTTTATCCAAAACCTTCAAAAAACCTTTTTTGCCGCCACGGTGCTGGATATAGGGCTGGCCATCGTCGCTGGCGGTCCCCAGATAAAAGGAATTGCGTTCGGCGATGTAACCGGCAAGATTTTCATCAATAGTATCGCGCCAACCACCCTTTTCTTCCATGCGTTCATAGCCGGCTCGCGACCCTTTATCTATTTGCCAGGCTTTGACTGCGGGCGTGAAAGCAATATCGCTAATTGGTTTTTGCATCATTTTATCCTCCAAAAAAGGCCGGTGGCTTCAGAGAGTGAGGGGGAGGAAGCCACCGGCCATGAAGTTTTATTGTTCCAGACGGGCCATGAAATCACGGATCTCTGATGCAATCACATCACCGTCTTCTTCAAGGGCAAAGTGCCCAGTATCGAGAAGATGAAATTCAATGTTGGTCAAATCGCGCTTGTAGGGATGGGCGCCGTCCGCTGGGAAGATGTAGTCGTTCTTGCCCCAGACCACCAGGGTCGGCGGCTGGTAGGTGCGAAAATATTCCTGCCATTCGGGATAAAGCGGCGGGTTTGAGCCGTAGCTGTAAAAAAGCGCCAGCTGGATTTCGTTGTTACCCGGACGATCCAGGAAATATTGGTCGGTAATCCAATTATCGGGGTCAATAACCTCAGCATTCCGGGTGCCGTGGGTGTATTGCCACTCGGTAACGCCAACCTTAAAGAAGCCTCTAAGGGGTTCTGCATTTTCGTCTGACCGTTCCGCCCAATAAGCCCGGATCGGGTCCCAGAACTCACGAAGGCCTTCAACATAGGCATTGCCGTTTTGAACAATCAGGGCTGTAACCTTCTCCGGATGCCTGGTGGCGATGCGAAAGCCGACCGGGGCGCCGTAATCCATGACATAAAGGGCATACCGGTCAAGGCCCATCGCCGCAATAAATTTGTCTACAACGGTTGCCAGGTTATCAAAAGTGTAATCGAACTCATCTACCGTTGGCATCGAAGAGTTACCAAAGCCCGGATAATCGGGGGCAATCAGATGGTATTCATCACCGAGGTCTTCCATCAGCTGGGCAAACATTTGCGAAGAAGTTGGGAACCCGTGAAGAAGCAGGATCACCGGGGCATCCTTGGGGCCGGCTTCACGGTAAAAAATATTCAGGCCATCAATCTCGATGGTTTTATGCAAGGTTTGGACGGTGGCCAGCGGTGTCACATCATTTTCAGGGGTTTGGGCTGAGGCGGTCATCGCCCCGGCCATAATTGCCCCACTTAAAAGGATTGCGGTGGTGGCTTTTAAGAAATTTCTGGTTTTGTTTAACATTTTTTTCCCTTTTATATCTTTGTTTACGCAATCATTTACTGATCGGTATACTTACATATACTTTTCGGTAAGCCTTTGTCAAGGTATTTTTGATAAAAAAAATAAAAAATAACACAATATTTATTATTTTACTAAATAAAACAATGCATTATAATATTTTTGTTGACTTAAAAAATAATCATCTTATATTTACTGATCAGTATATTAATAATGAAAAAGGAAAACTCAAGTGTCAGCATCCAAACGCGATATCCTGGTCAGAGGCGCCATGAATGTTTTTTACCGAGAGGGCTTTAATGCCACCGGAATGGATAAGTTGGCCAAGGAAACCGGTGTCTCAAAAATGACCATGTACAAGCACTTTCGCTCCAAGGAGGATTTGATCCTGGCGGCCCTCCGGTTGCGCGATGATGAATTCTTAAGCAGCTTTACCCGCCTGGTTGAAGAGGGGGCAAAAACACCCAAGGGGCGATTGCTGGGGGTTTTTGATGCTCTGGCAGATTGGATTGAGGGGCGCGATTTTTATAGCTGCATGTTTATCAAGGCGACATCCGAATACCAAAGCCCTGAACATCCCATCCATGTTGCTTCGGCCGAACACAAGCGCAAGGTTCTGGCTTTTATTCAAGGCCTGGCTGGGGAAGCCGGCGCCAAAAACCCAAAACTTCTCGCTCGGCAACTTTTCATGCTGACCGAAGGGGAAACCGTCACCGCTTTTATCCTTGGAAAATCAGGGGTGGCAGCCGATGCCAAGGCCGCCGCCAAGGTTTTGATAGAGGCGGCTTTGCCGGGCCAAAATACATAAATTCTAAATAAGAGGTCGACTTTATTTCGGTACCGTAATTTTTGGGGTTTTTATTCGGAGCGCCTCCAAATATGCCTGAGATGAATCTTTAATTGCACAGGCTAGTGAGTTCGAATCGGAGGGGGCCTCGCCTGTCAACCATGAAGAAATAAGCGCCAAATTTCCTTCGGCTAATTGTACCGCAAGTAATTTTATGGGAATTCGAAATTGATTGTTAGGTTTCGGTTCTTGTTCAAAAATTTTCTCCTCAATGAGCCGCGCAAGGAATCTCACAAGCCCCCGCCGCGCCGTTCCAGTCAGAAGGGCCCGGCCCAACCGCCGATTCTCCCAAAAATGTTTCAATAGGAATTCAATTTCTGCTGTGTTCTGGTCTTTACTTATTGAATTGGCCAGAATTGAAAACAGTCCACTAATGCTCCTTGCCAAAAGATCGTCTTTATTTTTGAAATGTTCGTAGAATGTTGAGCGTCCTACATTTGCGAGGGCGGCAATATCGTTTATTTTAATATCTTCGTAGTTTCGCGTTAACACCAGCCCATTAAAAGCCTCCACAATAGCCTTTTGTGTTCTGACAACCCGCCTATCTTGACTGTTTTTTTCCATTATTCGAGTATGGCTTTTTGGTTAAATTCAGTCAAAGACAATTACTCTTGTTTGTCCAATTTCGGACATAAACCGCAAAAATTCCGTCTACTCCTCTTGGTTGTCGCTATAATAGTTACCTAAATCTGAGGAGGTAAATCCGTAATGTCAAAAATAACACAAGACTCGTCCACCATGACCCCAAACCCGATGATTAGCGGCGCCAGCATTGCGTTGGGCGCAATTATTTCGATTGTTCTTATGTCGTATCATCCTTCCATATCGGCAGGGACTACGAGTGGAGCACTGGAAGAATTAGCAAATGAGGCGTTTGTTTCTAAAATCGTACATGGGGGTATGATTGCAATACTTGGTGTACAAACATTCGGCTTTGCCGGCTTTTCAGCCCGTTTAGGTTTGTATAAATCACTCCCCCTCGCCGGATTCGTTGCTTATGTCATGGGGACTATGGCAATGGTCGGGGCAGTCATTCCAAGTGGTTTTCTGTTTCCGGACCTGGCGATTGGATATTTGGACAACCCGATCGGCGACTTGGAAAGCTTACGAACTGCATTTTTTATGTATTCGAGTATAAATCAAACACTTGCTCAATTCGGGGTGATAGCAAGTTCAGTGGCGATCTTTTTCTGGTCTTTGTCTTTACTTCAAAAGAGTGGTGTTACCCGGGTAATTGGCATTTTGGGAGTTCCGGTTGCGGCGGCCCCCGCGATAGCCATTTTGTTTGGTTTTCTTGTTTTAACCGTACATGGCATGGCCTTGGTCGTTATGGTTCAAGCGAGTTGGAGCGTCGCCGTAGGCGTTCAGCTTTGGCGGCGAAAAATATGAGGAAACTCTTTTAATTCAAAAAAATTTAAAACTCATTCTGGGTTTCGAATGAGAAGGGCCTGCTCTAAAAAGGTTAAAAGTTTCTGAAAAATAGTTTTGGACTTATTTCGGTTCACCACCGGGGTGAGCCATGATAGACCCGCGGGCATGTTACGCATTGAAAATTTGACCTACCGTATCGGCCCACGGATTTTATTGGACCAAGCCAAGGTGATTATCAATCCCGGCCACCGGGTCGGGTTTATTGGCCGTAACGGGGTTGGCAAAACCACATTGTTCCGCCTGATTGCCGGCGACCTTGAGGCCGATGACGGCACCATTCATGTCCCTGCCCGCTGGCAGATTGGTCAAACCAGCCAGGATTTGCCCAGCGGGACACAAAACCTTCTGGAAATTGTTATTGCTTCCGATAAAGAGCTGGCTGCGCTGACCGCTGCGGCGGAGGTTGAAACCGACCCGGAAAAAATTGCTGAAATCCATGAGAAACTTTTGGATAAAGGCGCCTATTCGGCCCATTCCCGCGCTGCGCGAATTTTGGCCGGGCTGGGGTTTAACGAAGATGACCAGATGCAGCCTTGCGACAGTTTTTCCGGCGGCTGGCGCATGCGCGTCGCCTTGGCATCACTGTTGTTTACCCAGCCTGATCTTTTGCTTCTTGATGAACCGACCAATCACCTCGACCTTGAGGCCGCCCTTTGGCTTGAGGACTATTTAAGCAAATATCAGGGAACTCTTATTTTAATCAGCCACGACCGTGACTTGCTCAACCGGGTTGTCGGGGAAATTTTGCACCTCGAGCATCGTAAATTAACGCTCTACCAGGGCGGTTATGACCGGTTTGAAGCGACCCGGCGTATGCGCCTTGACCTGCAAGCAAAGCAACGCACCAAACAGGATGCCCAGCGCGCCCATATTCAAAAATTTGTCGACCGCTTCCGCTACAAGGCAAGCAAAGCCAAGCAGGCCCAGTCGCGCATTAAAATGCTGGCCAAAATGGAGCCTATCCCCGAGGACCGCGAAGGCGGGTCGGCGCATTTTGATTTTCCCGATCCCGGCCATCTGCCGCCACCGCTTTACAGTATGGATGGGGTTGCCGTCGGCTACGATGGCAAGGCGGTATTGACCAAACTTTCACCCTACATCGGCAGCGAAGACCGGATTGCCTTGTTGGGCGCCAATGGCCACGGCAAATCAACCCTGATAAAACTTTTGGCTGGGCGTTTGGCGCCGCTTGAAGGCACCGTTAACAAATCCAATAAATTAAGGATTGGCTATTTCGCCCAGAACCAGGCCGATGAACTGGATCTCGGGGCTACGCCAATTATCGAGCTTGGCCGTAAACGCCCTAAAGACCCCGAGGAAAAGCTTCGGCGCCATCTTGGCCGTTACGGCTTTTCCCAGGAACGCGGTGAAACCAAGGTCGGTAATCTGTCCGGGGGTGAAAAAGCCCGGCTGCTGTTTGCCCTGATGACCAGTGATGCGCCTCACATTTTGCTTCTTGATGAGCCAACCAACCACCTTGATGTCGATAATCGCCAAGCCTTGATCCAGGCCATCAATGCGTTTCCCGGTGCGGTCGTGATTGTCAGCCATGATTTTCATATTCTTGAGCTGACCGCGGACCAGTTGTGGTTGGTGGATGGCGGGACTATTCAAACGTTCGAGGGCGACCTTGAGGATTACCGCTCTTTCCTACTGAAGCGGAAAACCGGATCTTTGGCGACAAAGAAATTAACCAAAAAAGGTAAACCAAACAAGAAAGAACGGCGCCGCGAAGCTGCGGAAAAAAGAAAGGCTCACGCCGACCTGAAAAAGAAATTGAGTGGGGCCGAGGCCCGGATTGATCTCCTGAATTTTGAGATTAAAAAGCTGAACGTCCAGTTGGCAGATCCAGAATTGTATAAGGATAACCCGGCCCGGTTGATAACCCTGCAAAAACAAATGGGTATTCAGACCAAAAAAGTTGAGGCCGCCGAAGTGGTGTGGGCAGACTTGCAGGCAAAATGGGATCAAAAAGACAATTAAATTTTATTTTTTTTGAAAACTGGCTGGGGCGGCAGGGATCGAACCTGCGAATCACGGGATCAAAACCCGTTGCCTTACCACTTGGCTACGCCCCATCTGAAGGAAACTTGAGATCATAAAGCACACGTCCATTTTTCTGTAAAGGGCTAACTATTAGGCATGGACAAGGAACTGGGTATTGGCCGAAAGCCCGCAGGCCTTGACCCACCATTCGGGGTGGGCCTTGGCCAGGGCCCGGGCGCCATCGTCTGCTTTTTCTGAGGTCTCGAACAGCCCTATACAAGTGGCGCCAGAGCCCGACATGCGTACCAAATAAGCGCCCTCTGCCCCCTGCAACGCGCCAAGGATATCGCCAACCTCATCACAAATACCCAGCGCCGGTCCTTGCAAATCATTATGGCTGCCTTTCAAAAGTGTGGGCAGATCTTCCAGCAAATCAGGCGTAAGCGCCAATGAGTCCGAGAACGGCCGTTCGGTCCGGGCAAAAGTTCGGAAAACAGCTTGGGTCGACAGCGGCTTCAGCGGGTTAATTAGAACGCAGGCAAGGTCATCAAACCTGTTCAGGGGGGTAATATGGTCGCCAATGCCGGTGACAAAAGATGGCTCACCAATCAGGCAGGCCGGGACATCGGCGCCCAAATCAAGGGCAAGAGCAAACAAGGCTTCTTCTTCGGGTTCAACCTGCCATAAAATCTGAAGGGCCTTCAGGGCCGCTGCGGCATCGGAAGATCCGCCACCAAGGCCCGCCGAAAGTGGGATGTTTTTCTCCAATATGATCTCTGCCCCGCTGGTGACCCCGGTTAATTTTTGCAACATTCTTGCGGCTTTGACGACAATATTTTTTTCGCCATCGCACCCGGCCTTGCGGCAAATATGGGCAAACGGGCCGGTGACTGAAAAACCAATTTCAGGAGCCTTTCGAACGGTGATGCAGTCGCCAAAATCAGCAAAGGCCAACAGGCTTTCCAACAGGTGGTACCCGTCATCACGGCGGCCGATAATGTGCAGGAATAGGTTAACTTTAGCCGGGGCCAAAACGGTAATATCTCTCGCGACAGGCTGGGTTGGCGAGACCTCTGGTTTTTTTGTCATTTCCGGTCCCGCAACGCTTCTGCCAGGTTAAAACCATAGGCAATTTTGGCTTCGATTTTACGCTGGTCCTCCGGGGCTGGATCCAACCCCAGGGCATGGTCCCATTGAAACCGGGCTTCGCGTTCGCGGCCAACCTTCCAATAGGCATCGCCCAAATGGTCATTCAGGGTGGGATCAGAGGGCTCAAGGGTAACCGCCCGTTCAAG
>SMXR01000055.1 GCA_004356215.1 Alphaproteobacteria bacterium
CACGGCAACCGTGCCAATCATGAACCCAAGCGGCCACGAAAACTTTTGTTACACAAAAAACAGATCAACCATGTCGGGTCCGCCGCCGCCAGAAAAGGATATACCCTGATCCCGTTACGGTTATATTTTAATGAAAAAAACAAAGTTAAACTGGCGCTTGCGCTGGGCAAGGGCAAGAAACTTCACGACAAACGGGAAACCCAGAAAACCCGGGATTGGCAGCGGCAAAAACAACGGCTGATGCGGGATAAAGGGTAAAGCAAGAATTTCCACCCCGAATCAACAGATAACCCCACAATAAACCCCGTGAGACGTTTGGGTTTGCCACGATTTAATTTTTTCTTACCCCTTTTCAAAAACTAAATTGAATGCTAACACATGGCTTGCCAAACCAGGACATTTCAGACCAGGTTTGGTTTCCAATTTAACCAGGAGGATTAAATGAAAAAGACTATAACGGCCTTGGGGATTTGCGCTTTTCTGTTAGGCGCGTGTGACCCGGTCGAAAACACCGAAACGACAGCGGAATTATCACCTTATGCGACCGCAAGCGGGATTGATAAGACCGGATTTGATGAAAACGTTAGCCCGCGGGAAGATTTTTTCAGATATGTTAATGGCACATGGATCGCCAACGCAGAAATTCCAGGCGATCGCGGCACCTACGGCGCGTTTGCCATGCTTCGCGATGAAAGCGAAATTAACCAACGCAAAATTATTGAAGATTTAAGCACAAGCGATGATCTCGTTGCTGGTTCCGAAGAACAGAAAATAGGCCTCTTTTTTGCCAGCATTCTGGATCAAAGCCTGGTTGAAGGTAAAGGCGCGGAGCCTATCCAAAGCTATCTGGATATGATTGATGCCCTCGATTCAAAATCGGCGGTGGTGGGATTTTTTGGGGAAGCCAACTATTTTGGTGTTGCTGCTCCAATGGGGACGGCTATATTTCCCGACCTTGGTGATTCCAGCCGCTATATGAATTATATTTTTCAAGGCGGATTGGCCCTGCCGGGACGTGATTATTATTTGGATGAAGGTGAAAAGTTTGTAGAAATCCGTTCCGCCTACCCCCCCTATATCGCCTCATTATTGGAAATGGCCGGGTTTGACAATGCCGCCGAGCGCGCTGATAAAATTTTTGCGATTGAGATGGCCCTTGCTGAAAAACATTGGTCTCCGGAGCAAAACCGGAATATTCCGGCTCTTTATAACCTGATGGGGACTGAAGATTTAGGCAATGTTTCCACCTCTATCGATTGGCAGGCTTATATGGACGGCGCCGGGTTGGCCGGCCGCACCGAGCTGGTTGTTGCCCAACTAAGCTATTTTGAGGCTTTGGGCGGTATCATCGAAAACACTTCCTTGGAAGATTGGCAGGATTATCTCAGGTTTCAAATCCTTGATGGCGCTGCGCAGTTCCTTTCAAGCGAATTTGCGGACGCCAGATTTGATTTCATGGGCGCCCTGGTTGGCGGCCTGGAAGAACAAACCCCGCGTTGGAAAACAGGTGTGCGCGTTATTAATGCCACCCTTGGGGAAGCTGTCGGCAAGGTTTATGTCGAACGCCATTTCCCGCCCGCCGCCAAAGAGCAAATGCAAGATTTGGTTGCCAACCTGATGGAAGCTTTTCGCACCGGTATTGTAGAACTGGATTGGATGAGCGATGAAACCAAAGCCATGGCTGAGGACAAACGCTCGAAAATGATGACCAAAATCGGTTATCCCGATGAATGGGAAGATTATTCAACCCTGGAAATTATCGCCGACGATCCGATTGCCAACCTGGCGGCCGCAACCCGTTGGGGCTATCAGGATAATATTGACAAACTGGACCAGGAAATTGACCGTAACGAATGGGGCATGACGCCGCAGACGGTGAATGCCTACCATAACCCGACCATGAACGAGATTGTGTTCCCGGCCGCTATACTACAGCCTCCTTTCTTTAACCTGTCGGCGGACCCGGCGGTCAATTACGGTAGCATTGGTGCAGTGATCGGCCATGAAATCGGCCATGCTTTTGATGACCAGGGCCGTCGTTTTGATGGCGCAGGCAATATGCGGGACTGGTGGACCGAAGAAGATAGTGGGGCGTTTGAAGCCCGTGCCGCCACTTTGGTTTCCCAGTATGACCAGTTCAGCCCGCTTGAAGGCCTGAATGTAAATGGTCAGCTGACACTCGGCGAAAACATCGGCGACCTGACCGGGGTCACCCTGGCTTACCGGGCTTATAAAAATTCGCTCGGCGGTGAGGAAGCCCCGGTGATTGACGGCATGACCGGTGACCAACGGTTCTTTATCGGCTTTGCCCAGGTCTGGCGCTCGATTGCCCGTGAAGAAGCCACGCGTCAGCGGGTGTTGACCGATCCGCATTCACCGCCTGAATTCCGGACCAATGGCACCTTGAGGAACATTCCCGAATTCTATGAAGCCTTTGGCGTTGTAGAAGGCGACGCGATGTACCTGCCGCCGGAAGAGCGGGTCAAAATCTGGTAAATAATTGAATTCAGAAATAAGGAACGGCGGTCTTCGGGCCGCCGTTTTTTTTGGTAAACTTAATGGTGGTCGGCGCATTCCCGGTTTTCAACCTGAACCGTTGAATGGGAAATTTTATATTTTTCCCGCAAATGATTTTTGATGGCGACCAGAATATCCTCGCTTTTTTTTATGTCTTTTATGGTTGCGTGCATGGTCAAAAGCGGTTGTTCCAACGTCAGCAGCCAGACGTGAACGTGGTGGACTTCGATCAGGCCCGGAATGGTTTTCACCAGGTCTTTTTTCAACGCTTCGACATCAAAGGTATCGGGGGTGCCTTCCATCAGGATGTGGGTGGCCTTTTTAATCAATCCCCAGGCCGACGGCACAATCAAAAAAGCCAGGAAAACGGAAAGGATTGGATCAATGATCGAAAGGCCAAAAAAGTATATCACCACCGCCGCGATGATGACCCCAACCGAGCCGAGAATATCCAAGGTAACGTGCAGCAGCGCGCCCTTGATATTCAGATTGTTTTTGGCGCCGGGGTGCAACACCCTAAACGCTATCAGATTGACCAAAAGGCCGAGAATCGCGACCACCAGCATCGGCACCGCCAATACCTCGGTGGGATTCATCATGCGGTGAATGGCTTCCCAAACAATCCAGCCAAAAACTCCGATTAAAACCAGACCGTTGATAAAGGCGGCCAGCACCTGGAAGCGGTCATAGCCATAGGTGCGCAAATCATCAGCGGGCCGGCGGCTGATGCGAAAGGCGCCATAGGCCAGCGCCAGCGCCGCGGTATCGGTCAGCATATGCCCGGCATCAGCCAAAAGCGCCAGACTGCCGGACAAAAGGCCGCCGATAACCTCGACCACCATAAACGACCCGGTCAGCAGCAGGACCAATAAAACCCGCCGCTCGTTTTGCTCCCGATGATCGTGGTGGTGCATGGTTCTTTAATCCAACATATCGCGTATCTGGCTGAACACGGTTTCAAACATCTCTTCGGTCAAACGCCTGGTATTGGTGTTGTAGCGCGAGCAATGGTAACTGTCCATGAGCGTCAAGCCGCCCCCCAGATCATGGCATTTGCCGTGGCCAAAGGGAAAATCCACCTGTCTGCGGTCAAAGGCGGCAACAATACTACGGTGGGCAATCCCGCCCAAAGCCAGGATAATTTTTAAATGTGGCAGGGCTTTAATCTGGTTCAAAAGGAAAGGCCGGCAGGTTTTCATTTCTTCTCCGGTGGGTTTGTTCTGGGGTGGCACACATTTCACCGCGTTGGTAATTAAAGCGTTTTTTAAAACAAGTCCGTCATCGGGACGGGCTTGATATTCACCAATCGCAAAACCAAATTTACTCAGCGTGGCATATAAAAGATCACCAGCATAATCGCCGGTAAAGGGCCGCCCGGTTTTGTTGGCGCCTTTCAGGCCCGGCGCCAGCCCGGCAATCAATAATTGGGTGTTTGGGTCGCCAAAACCTGGCACCGGGGCATTAAACCAATCCGGGTGGGTTTTGGCATTTTCCATGCGGAATTGAAAAAGCCTGGGGCACAAGGGACAATCCCGCGGCGGGTTTATGCTATTATTCAACATTCACCTCGTTTAATAAACCTTTAGCCTTAGCGCAACCAGTCATAAGGAACCTTTTGGTGATTATCATCGGTTTAGGATCAAATCTTCCAGGCAGGGACGGCGCGCCTCCGGCCGAGACCCTAAAGCTGGCCTTGGCGCGCCTATCGGATTGCGGGGTGGAGGTTATTGCGGTATCGCCCTTTTATAAAAGCGAGCCGGTACCGAAATCCGACCAACCCTGGTTTGTCAATGCGGTTGCCCAAATTGAAACAGAGCTTGGGCCGGAGGATCTGCTGACCCGGTTGCACGAGGTTGAGGAAGTGTTTGGCCGTGCCAGGCGGATCCGCAATGAAGCGCGAATCCTTGATTTGGATTTGCTTGATTACCAGGGACAGGTAACACCAAATCCCAGGGCCGGGCCGGTTTTGCCGCACCCCCGGATGCAGCAGCGCCGGTTTGTCCTGAAGCCCTTGGCCGACCTTGCTCCGGAGTGGCGCCACCCGGTTTTGGGCAAAAGCGCAAAAGAGCTGTTGGATGAGGTGCCGGAGGAATACCAAATAGTGCTGTTGTAAGCGAATAAATTTCTTTACTTAAAGAAACCAAAAAGCTATAAGCCCTCCTCGGCAGCCAAATAATAATACATCTCAAGGAGAACACAGCATGGCCCGCGTAACCGTAGAAGATTGCATAACCAAAGTTCCGAACCGGTTTGATCTGGTTCTTTATGCAGGCCAACGGTCACGTCAGATTGCTTCTGGTGAGCCGCTTTTGGTTGAGCGTGATAATGACAAAAACCCGGTTGTTAGCCTCCGTGAAATCGCCGAGGGTAAAATTTTACCCGAAGAGCTGATGGAAAACATCATCCAAGCCGCCCAAAAACATGTCGAAGTGGACGAGCCTGAAGAAGACGACATCGATCTTTTGAGAAAGGCTGTAGGCGGGGGGTCGGAAGCCGGCGACGAAGCACCCGCGGATCTCGAAACAGACATCCAGAAAAAGAATCTTGAACAAGACAGCAATAAACAGGCCGAAGATGCCAACATTATCGAGGCTGAAGACGAATAAACTTGTTTCAAGTTAAAAAAATACAAACCCGGCAGAAATTTTCGCCGGGTTTTTTGTTTGTGGTATGTCAAAACCGCCTTATATCTGTATAAGGGCACAATTCTACCGGAAGAAATGTGGGAGTTAAAATGCGGATTTGGCCGTTAAAAAAACAGGCGCAATTGGTCGAAAAGGTCAAAAGTTATGACCCTCAGGTTAACGAAGCGTTGATCACCAAAGCCTATGATTATTCGGAACAGGCCCACAGCGACCAAACCCGCGCTTCCGGCGATCCTTATTTCATGCATCCGCTGAAAGTCGCAGAAATCCTCACAGAAATGCACTTGGATACCAACACCATCATTACCGGGCTGTTGCACGACACCGTCGAGGACACGTTGTCGACAATCGAGGAGATTGAAGAAAACTTTGGTAAGGAAATCGCCCAGTTGGTTGATGGTGTTACCAAGCTATCGCGCATTGAATTGCCCACCGAAAGCATTCGCGAAGCAGAAAATTTCCGTAAATTTTTACTCGCGATGTCGAATGATATTCGCGTTCTTTTGGTAAAACTGGCCGATCGCCTTCATAATATGCGCACCCTTCACCACATCACAGCCCCAGAAAAACGCCGCCGTATCGCGCTCGAGACGATGGAAATTTACGCCCCCCTGGCCGAGCGGATCGGCATGCGAAAAATGAAGGATGAACTGGAAGACATCGCCTTTCGGGAGATAAACCCGGAAGCCTATTCCTCTATCAACCAGCGCCTGACGTACTTGAAGAAAAAAGGTGGCAACCTTTCGAAATCAATTGCCGCCAAAATCAAACGGCTGTTGAAGAAAAATGGAATCAAGGCGCAAGTGTTTGGCCGTGAAAAAACGCCCTATTCAATCTGGATGAAAATGGAGCGCAATCACCTCGGTTTCGAACAGCTCTCGGACGTGATCGCTTTTCGGGTGATCATTGAAAAGGTTGAGGATTGTTATGTAGCGCTGGGGATTATTCACAAAACCTGGTCGATGGTGCCCGGCACCTTTGATGATTATATTTCGACGCCAAAGCGAAACGGTTACCAGTCAATCCACACCGCGATCATCGGCCCCGACAGCTACCGCGTTGAAATTCAGATCAGAACAGAAAAAATGCACGAAATCTCAGAACGCGGTGTTGCCGCCCACTGGAGCTATAAACAAGGCGCCAGTGAAAAAGACGGCACCCAGTATAAATGGCTTCAAGAGCTGTTGGAAATTCTTGAATTGGCGACCACCCCGGAAGAGTTTCTGGAACATACCAAGCTTGAAATGTTCCAGGATCAGGTGTTTTGTTTTACCCCCAAGGGGGATTTAATCCCGCTGCCGCGGGGCTCAACCGTGGTGGATTTTGCCTATGCGGTTCATACTGCGGTAGGTGACACCTGTGTTGGTGCCAAGGTCAATGGCCGCCATGTTCCCTTGCGTCATCAACTTGAAAACGGCGATCGGGTGGAAATACTGCGCTCAAAGGCGCAACATCCATCCCCGCGCTGGGAAGGGTTTGTTATCACCGGCAAAGCGCGCTCTGCGATCAAACGTTATGTCCGTAAACAAGCCAACGCAGAATTTGGCGAGCTGGGCAAAACCATTTTACAGAGGGCGTTTCGTCAGGAAAACCTGGAATTTTCTGAAAAGGCCATTACCCAAGCCTTGCCACGGCTGGATGTCGGCAAGCTGGAAGATGTTTATATTGAGGTCGGCAAGGGGGTTCTTGCCGACCGGGCGGCCATGGAGCTGATTTTCCCCGGAATGGATTTTAAACACACCAGGAAAAAAGGGGGCCCGAAACTTTGGGCGGAAAAACCATCTGATCCTGATGCCGCCATTTCTATCAAGGGCTTGACCCCAGGCGTGGCAGTCCACCTGGCCGATTGTTGTCATCCGCTTCCGGGTGATCGAATTGTTGGTTTGCTCGAGAAGAACAAGGGGGTTATAACCCACACGATTGATTGTGAAACACTTGAAAACCTGATTGGTGATGAAGACAGTTGGGTTGACCTGTCTTGGCTATCCCAAGGCGAAAAACCGGGCATTTTTGCCGGCCGGGTAAGCCTGGTGGTGGTCAACGAAGCCGGGGTTTTGGGCAATATCGCCACGGTCGTGGCCAAACACAACGCCAATATTTCTAATCTGAAAATTGTTGACCGTGACCCGGACTTTTTCACCATGCTGGTGGATATTGAAGTGCGAAACGTTAAACAATTGACAGATATTATTACCGCAATGCGAACCCTCAGCGTTGTCAGCACCGCCACCCGGATAAGAGGTTAGCCCAGAAAAGAGGGTGCAAAGCCGTGCGAAAGGAAAAGGTTTGATGGACCGCGAAGAAGTTTTAAATCATTTCAGAGAGGCCGGTGCCTTGCTTGAAGGACATTTTCTTTTATCCTCTGGGCTGCATAGTGCGGTTTACCTGCAATGCGCCAAGGTATTGCAAAACCCTGAACGGGCCACCCTTTTGTGTGTTGCGTTAGCCGAACAAGTCCGAAAAGAAATTCCGGGGGAAGTTGAACTGGTTGTAGCCCCTGCCATGGGCGGGGTTGTTGTCGGTTATGAAATGGCCCGGCAACTGGGTATTGATGGCCTTTTTACCGAGAGGGTCCGGGGCGAGGTAATCCTTCGCCGGGGGTTTGAAATTCCAAAGGGTACCAAGGTTCTGATGGTTGAGGATGTCGTCACCACCGGGCTTTCTTCAAAGGAATGTATTGAGTGCATCCGGGCCGCGGGCGGCGATGTTATCGGCGGTGCTTCATTGGTCAACCGCTCGGGGGGCAGGGCCGATATTGGTGTGCCGCTGGTATCATTGCTAACGCTGGATGTTGCGGCTTATACCGAAGCTGACCTGCCCGAAGAATTGAAAGCCATCCCGGCGGTAAAACCGGGCAGTCGCAACCTGAAAAAATAAAACAGTTTTAAATGTATGTTTAAACGCAAAAATCCCCGTCCCTGGTATGACCACGCAAAAGAATGGGTTTGGCCAACCTCTGGCTGGGGCCGCGCCGCCCAATACCTGGGCCACCGGGTGGCACGTATTCCCGACACCCCGACCAGCATTGCCGCTGGCCTGGCCTTCGGTGCCGCCATTTCCTTTACCCCTTTCATTGGCCTGCACCTTGCCGTTTCAATAGGGATTACCTGGTTGCTGCGCGCCAACCTGGTCGCGGCAGCCATTGGCACCCTGGTGGGCAACCCCTGGACGTTTCCGTTCATATGGCTTTTGACCTATAAAACCGGCGTCGCTTTGTTGGGGCTTGAAGGGGGCATAGACATTTCCGAGTTTATGGCGGGTTTTAATCTGTTTGAAAACCCTTATGATTACCTGAAACCGATCCTTACCCCTTTGCTTTTGGGGTCGGTGCCCTATATTTTAGGGGTGTGGGTTTTAGTGTATTTCCCTACTAAACGATTGATAGAGATAAAACGCCAACGGCGCAGATGGAAAGAAAAGATGGCGAAAACCACAGAACCCGGCGTAACCAAAGAAAAGGCGAAAAAATGATTAAACCCTTACGGTTGGGAGTTAATATTGACCATGTCGCAACGATCCGGAATGCCCGGGGCGGCCTTCACCCTGATCCAGTGCGGGCGGCGATTGTGGCGGCGGGTGCCGGAGCTGATGGAATCACCGCGCACCTGCGCGAAGACCGCCGCCACATTTCAGACCATGATATCAAACGCCTTGCCAATGAGGTGGCGCTACCGCTAAATCTTGAAATGGCGGCGACCCCTGAAATGCTGGCTATTGCCCTAAACCACACCCCCAACGCCTGTTGCATTGTTCCGGAAAAACGCCTGGAGGTGACCACTGAAGGTGGCCTGGATGTGGTAAAATTTCATGATCACCTGGCGCCGTATATTCAGGAATTACAGGACCGCGGCATCCGCGTCAGCCTGTTTATCGATCCCGACGCCGGGCAGGTAAATACCGCCGCCAAATTGGGTGCAGATATCATCGAATTGCATACCGGGCGCTATTGCGATACCGCGGGCAAAGATCGTGACTTTGAGCTGGAAGCCCTTAAAGCTGCGGCAAGCATGGGTGATGCCCTTGGGCTTGAAATCCATGCCGGGCATGGACTCAGCTTTGAAACCGTAAAGAATGTGGCTGCCATTCCTGAAGTTGTTGAACTAAATATTGGTCATTTCCTGATTGGAGAGGCGATTTATTCCGGGTTAGAGACCAGCATCCGGCGGATGCGGTCTTTGATGGAAGACGGCCGGCGGGCGGCTCGTGGCATTAGAACCGCGTGAAAACCAGGACAATTATATGCACGTCATAGGCCTTGGCAACGACATGATTGATATTTCGCGGATCGAAGCAACGCTGGAACGCTTTGGTACGCGCTTTATCAATCGCACGTTTACCGAGATTGAAATTGCCAAATCTGAAAAACGCCTCAAGCGAGCCGCCAGTTATGCCAAAAGGTTTGCCGCCAAGGAAGCCTGCGCCAAGGCGCTGGGCACAGGCATGCGCCGGGGCGTCAACTGGAAATCAATGGGGGTGGTCAATTTGCCTTCCGGAAAACCGACCATGGCGTTGACCGGTGGGGCCTTAAGGCGGCTTGAAGAGCTAACGCCTGAGGGCATGCAGGCGAATATTGACTTATCGATCACTGATGACCACCCATGGGCCCAGGCAATCGTGTTAATCACCGCGGTTGCCAGGGACGAATAATTCATCGGGCATTCAGTTGACAAAGTTTAAAAAATAGGCTTAGTGCCCCCAAGAAAACAGCCGGGATAACAAAGAAAGAAGCATTCATTGACCAAGAAAAAGACAGCAACCGCCAATGTCGGGCCAGAGATCATTGTCCAGGAAGAAACCCCCTTGGGTTTTTTCAAGGATATTCTCAAAACAGTTATTGTTGCGTTTTTGATTGCGTTTGTTTTTCGGACCGTGTTCTACGATCCCTATAACATTCCCTCCGAATCAATGCTGCCAACCCTGATGACCGGGGATTATATATTTGTCTCTAAAATGAGCTACGGCTACAGCAAACACTCGACGCCATTTTTCAGTCTAGGTATATTTTCAGGGCGGATTTTAGCCGGCGATGTTGAGCGTGGAGATGTTGCGGTATTCAAGCTGCCGCGCGATGGCAAAACCGATTATATCAAACGCATTATTGGCCTGCCCGGCGATCAAATACAAATGCAGGGCGGGCATCTTTTTATTAATGGCGAGGCCGTGATTAAAGAGCGGATAGAAGATTTCACCTTTGAGGAATCCGCAAATATGAATTGCCTCCGGACTCCCAAATACCGCATTCCCAGGGATGACACTCCGGCATTGTGCAGCTATCCCCAGTACCGTGAAACCTTGCCAAGTGGCCGGTCGTTTAATGTTCTGGATCTTGAACCTTTTGGTATTTCCGATAACACCCGGGTTTATACCGTGCCTGAAGGGCATTATTTCGCCATGGGCGATAACCGGGATAATTCTGCCGATTCTCGCAAACCGACCTCGATCGGCGTTGGTTTTATCCCGGAAGAAAATCTGGTTGGCCGTGCCACCATGATTTTTTATTCAAGCAACGGCAATTCTCAACTCTGGCAGGTATGGAACTGGTTCGATGGCGCCCGGGGTGATCGTTTTTTTACAATTCTTAAAAGTAAATGACCCGCGCTCCCAACACGCCGCCGTCTGAAGGCCTTTGCCAAACCCTGGGGCACACTTTCACCGATGAAACTCTGCTAAAAACCGCGCTGACCCATCCCAGCCTGGAAGGCGAAGCCAACTATCAGCGGCTTGAATTTTTGGGTGACAAGGTGCTGGGAATGGTGATTGGGGCTCTGTTGTACGATACTTACCCCAGGGACCGCGAAGGCAATTTGTCACGACGCCAAACCGCGCTGGTCAGAAAGGAAACCTTGGCCGAGGTTGCCCGGAATATAAAATTGGGCCCGCATATCCGCATGACCGAAACGACTGCACGGGGCGGCGGGCGCACCAACCCTTCTATCCTTTCCGACGTTATTGAAGCCCTTATTGGCGCGCTTTATCTTGAGGCCGGGGCCGGGGTGGCCGAAGCTTTCATCAAAAAGAACTGGGGTCCTTACCTGAGCGCGGATGTAGTTAAAAAAGATTCCAAAACCGCCTTGCAGGAATGGGCCCAAGGCCGTCGCCTGCCATTGCCTGAGTATGCCGAAATCAAAAAGACCGGCCCTGATCATGCGCCAAAATTTGTTGTTGAGGTCAATGTAGATGGGGCCGGGTCTGCTCAAGCCGACGGCGCCTCAAAACAGGCAGCAGAAATTCTGGCAGCCGAAGATCTTTTAAAAAAAATGACCGCTAAGAAGACCCCAAAAAAATGAGTGATCCCGAAAAACGCGCCGGTTTTGTTGCCCTTGTCGGAGCGCCTAATGCTGGCAAATCAACGCTTTTAAATGCCCTCATTGGGGAAAAAATTGCGATTGTCACCCACAAGGTTCAAACCACCCGCACCCGGATTTCCGGCATCAGCATTAAAGGCCAAACCCAGATTATTTTTGTCGATACCCCCGGGATTTTTAAATCCCCCAAACGCAGGTTGGAACGCGCCATGGTAGATGCCGCCTGGAAAGGGGTTTCGGATACCGACATGACCGCCCTTCTGGTTGATGCCCAGGCCGGTATCAACCCGCAGGTGCGCCACATCATCACCGGGCTGAAAGGCCAAGGGATCAAGGCTGTTCTAGTTTTGAACAAGGTGGATAAGGCCCCGCGAACGTCTTTGCTTGAGCTTTCCAGGGAATTGAATGCACTCGGGGCGTTTGATGAAACCTTTATGATTTCTGCCCTGAAGGGGGATGGGGTGGAAGACCTGCATACCTACCTGGCCGCCAAAATGTCAAAAGGCCCATGGTTGTATCCCGAAGATCAAATCAGCGATGTATCCTTGCGGTTTCTCGCCAGTGAAATTACCCGCGAGAAGATTTTCCTGAATTTACACCAGGAATTGCCCTATGCCCTGGCGGTGGAAACCACCGCCTGGCAGGAACGCAAAGATGGCAGTGTCCGGATAGAGCAAAACATCCTGTGCGCACGCGACAACCACAAAGCCATGGTGATTGGTAAAAAAGGAACCATGCTGAAGAAAATAGGCGAGACCGCCCGGCATGAAATGGCCGCGGTGTTTGGCCGAAAAGTCCACCTGTTTTTGCACGCCAAAGTCGCTCAGGACTGGTATAACAAACCCGACCATTACCGGGAAATTGGCCTCGAATTTAAGGTATAGGGGATGGAATGGACCGATCAGGCAATCGTTCTCGGTGCCCTGAAGCATGGCGAAGGGCACGCTGTTCTCGATGTTCTTAGCCAAACCAATGGCCGCGCCAAGGGCTATGTCAGGGGTGGGTCCAGCCGCAAACAACGACCCACACTAGAGGCCGGGAATTTAGTTGAAGTCACCTGGCGCGGGCGTCTCGACGAACACCTGGGAACGTTTCGGGTTGAACTTGTTAAATCAGTCGCGCCCGAATTTTTCAAAAGCCCGGCGCGCCTTGCTGCCTTAAGTGCGCTGACATCGCTTCTGTCGGGGATTTTGCCGGAACGCGAAGCTTGTCCTGATATTTATCAGGAATGCCTGACCTTTTTTACCATATTGGGCGATGCCTCGCTTGCCGACACCGGCTGGGGGTCGGAACTGGTGAGGTTGGAAGTGATGCTGCTTTCTACCCTTGGCTTTGGACTGGATCTTGGTACCTGCGCCGCTACCGGGGTGACTGAAAACCTGATTTATGTCTCGCCCAAAACCGGCCGCGCGGTTAGCGCCAAAAGCGGCGAACCCTACAAGGAGAAACTTCTGACCCTGCCGGCATTCATAACCGGGGACAGCAACCCAACCCGGGAAGATATTCGCGCCGGGCTAACCCTGACCGGGCATTTTTTTGCGGGTCATCTTTTGCACCACCCCAACCCACCGGCGCTAGAGGCGCGGGCGCGGCTTTTGAGTTATTTTTCCTGAAAAAACCGGCCTAAATTCACCATATCTGGTGGCGTGTTTTGAAATACCTGCTATATTCGGTATATGAGTACCCAAAAAGTTCCGGAAGGTCAGATCATAGACACGCCCTTCGCAGGCGCCTTGAGTGAGCGCTATTTGTCGTATGCCCTGTCGACAATTATGGCGCGCTCATTGCCCGATGTCCGCGATGGCCTGAAGCCGGTTCATCGGCGCCTGTTATACGCCATGCGGCTTTTGAAACTGGATCCCGAAATGGGCTTCAAAAAGTGTGCGCGGGTGGTCGGCGATGTTATTGGCAAGTACCATCCTCACGGCGATCAATCGGTTTATGATGCCATGGTGCGCCTGGCCCAGGATTTTTCCGTCAGGTACCCGCTGGTCGATGGCCAGGGTAACTTCGGTAACGTTGATGGCGATAACGCGGCGGCCATGCGTTATACCGAAGCGCGCCTGACCGAGGTCGCCAAGCTCCTGATGGATGGGTTGGGTGAAGAATGCGTCGATTTTCGCGAAACCTATGACGGTGAAGAGGAAGAACCAGTGGTTATGCCTGCTGGCTTTCCCAACCTTCTGGCCAATGGCGCCACCGGCATTGCGGTCGGAATGGCAACCTCAATCCCGCCCCACAATGTTGCCGAGCTGGCCAACGCCCTGATCGCGTTGGTCAATCTGAAGACCGGTAAACGCAAAAACCTTTCCGACCGGCAACTGGTGGAAAAAGTTAAAGGGCCCGATTTCCCGACCGGCGGAATTGTAGTCGAACCGTTTGAAAATATCCTGAAAGCCTATGAAACCGGCCGCGGGTCGTTTCGTTTGCGCGCCTGCTGGGACAAGGAAGACCTGGGCCGCGGTAATTACCAGATTGCGGTGACGGCAATTCCGTACCAGGTGCAAAAGTCAAGATTGATTGAACGCATCGCCTATTTGATCAATGAGAAAAAACTCCCGGTTCTGGCCAACGTCCAGGACGAATCCACCGAAGAGGTCCGTATCGTCCTCGAGCCAAAAAACCGGGCGGTTGAAGCCGATGCCCTGATGGAAACCCTGTTTCGCCTGACCGACCTTGAGGTGAGGATATCCCTCAACCTGAATGTCCTCGATAAAAACCGGGTGCCCAAGGTGATGTCGCTCAGGGAAGCGCTCGAAGCCTATCTTGAACATCGTTACGAGGTATTGGAGCGGCGCGCCCATTTCCGGCTTGATAAGGTTATCAGACGCATGGAAATCCTCGACGGGTACCTGATCGTCTTTTTAAATTTGGACGAGGTTATCCGGATTGTCCGCGAAGAAGATCACCCCAAGCAGAACCTGATGGCGACCTTCAGGCTGACCGAGGTTCAGGCCGAGGCTATTTTGAACATGCGGCTGCGGTCATTGCGCAAGCTTGAGGAAATCGAGCTGAAAAGCGAACATAGGGCGCTTGGCCATGAACGCCTGGCACTTGAAGACCTGCTTCAGCACGATGAGCGCAAATGGGAAGAAATCGGTGAGGATCTGGAGGCGCTGAAAGAAGCCTATGGCCCCAAAACCGATCTGGGCAAGCGCCGGACGACCTTCTCTGATGCCCCGACCGCTGAAGTGATTCCGTTCGAGAAAATGGTGGAACGCGAGCCGATCACCGTAATTTGCTCTAAAATGGGCTGGGTGCGGGCCATGAAGGGTCACTTGGATGACCCTGGTGAGGTAAAGTACAAGGAAGGCGACGCGGGCCGCTTTTTCTTCAAGGCCTATACCACCGACCGGCTTCTGATTTTCGCCACCAATGGCCGGTTTTATACCATCACAGGTGACAAGCTGCCCTCAGGGAGGGGGCATGGTGAACCGCTCCGGCTGATGATTGATCTTGGTGCCGAGGAGGATATCGTTTCTTTCTTCCCCTATGCCAAAGGGGGCAAGGTGCTGGTGGCGTCTTCGATAGGCAAGGGCTTTATCGCCGATATGGAAAGTTTGCTGGCCCAGACCAGAGGCGGCAAACAGGTGATGAACGTCAAAGACAAGGTCAAAGCCAAGGTCTGCACCCCGGCGGGGGGTGACCACATTGCGGTTTTGGGCGAAAACAAAAAGCTGCTGATTTTCAAGACGTCAGAGGTCAGCGAACTCACCCGCGGTCAAGGGGTCAAACTGCAGGGCTATAAAAAGGGCGGCCTGGCGGATGTCAAAACTTTTAATCTCATAGACGGCCTGACCTGGACCATGGGCGGCAAGCATG
>SMXR01000056.1 GCA_004356215.1 Alphaproteobacteria bacterium
CCGCCGGTTTAATGCCGAGCTGGCTTAACAGTTGTTTTCGTCTGGGTGAGGCGGACCCAAGAACAAGCTTCGGATAAGGGCTTTTAGGCAAACGATGCGGTTCCAATTAAAGGAATAAATTATTTGAAGCGATAGGTGATGCGGCCTTTGGTCAGATCGTAGGGAGTTATTTCAACCAGGACTTCATCACCGGCCAATACACGGATTCTGTTCTTGCGCATTTTCCCGGCGGTATGGCCAAGAATTTCGTGGTCATTCTCAAGCTTTACGCGAAACATCGCATTTGGCAAAAGCTCGGTAATGATACCGCGCATTTCCAGAATTTCTTCTTTAGCCATCAATCCTCCTAGTGGTTTGGCTTTAACGGGCACATACATGAGCGAAACGCGGCCAAAATTCAACCCTTTTTGATAAGTTTTATCAGGCAAGGCCGGGAAAAAGTGTTGGCCAGTTGAAATTAGGCAACAGGGTGTTCGGGGAGGTTTTTAGTGCCCCACGGACCGGTAATGTCTTCAAGGTAAACCTCAAGGGTCTCAGCCAGAAGGCGAATGGCAATGCCTCCTGAAAATGTCAGGACCAGGATATAATCGCCCTTTTTTTTCTGTCCCGTGATCGACAGAAGCGACAAAACAAGGGATTTATCGGCCAACGTCAGATTACGATATTTGGCCTCCAGCACCCCCTCAAAACGCAGGCCTGAACGCACTCTTTGATAGACCTTTTTTTTGGGTTTTTGATCGCGGAGAACTTCCGCTTCCCAGCGAAAGCGGTTGGCAACAAAGGCAAAGCGTAAATTCCCCGGCAGGTAAGTCATGTCCGATACTTTAAAAAGGGCATCCTGAAGCAGCGAAGAAATCACCTCAAGGTCCTCAAGGGTTTCAGCCTTTATCCTGATCTTTTCTATCACCTTGTTATCCTTTTGCAACGACGCGCTCTATCGCCGCGCCAACCTGGCCGAGTTTAGTCTCAAGGTGTTCATAGCCACGGTCAAGGTGATATACCCGGCTCAGCGTGGTTTCGCCCTCAGCGGCAAGGGCGGCAAGAACCAGACACATACTGGCGCGAAGATCAGTCGCCATCACCGGCGCCCCAATCAAATGGTCAACCCCGCGAATTGTGGCTTTTGAGCCCACCACTTCAATGTCGGCACCCATCCGCCGCAGTTCAGGGACATGCATATATCGGTTTTCAAAAATCGTCTCGGTAATTTCTGATATGCCGCGCCCAAGCGCCAGCAACGCCATGAATTGTGCCTGCATATCAGTGGCAAAGCCGGGGAAAGGCTGGGTGGTGATTGTCAGCGGTTTTGGCCGGCCCTGGCCATTGTGGACCAATAAGCCACCCTCTACCTCTTCGATGGTGCCACCGGTTTTCTCAAACGCCGGCAGCACATCTCCGAGCAGGTCGGCACGGGCGCCCTCAAGGGTTAAGGTGCCGCCGGTAATCAACGCGGCAATGGCATAGGACCCGGTCTCAATCCGGTCGGGCATCACCGGGTGGTTGGCGCCACCCAAAGAAGCGACACCTTCAATAGTAACCTCCGCGCTTCCGGCGCCGGTGATATTTGCCCCCATGGCGTTCAGGCAAACCGCCAGGTCGGCAATCTCGGGCTCGCGCGCGGCATTCTTCAAAACTGTTCTGCCCTTGGCGAGACTGGCTGCCATGATCAGGTTTTCGGTGGCCCCGACAGAGACAGACGGAAACTTTATTTCTGCCCCCTTTAGGCCGCCCCTGGGGGCTTTGGCCTCAACATAACCTTCTTCAAGGGTAATTTTGGCGCCCATCGCTTCAAACCCGGTGAGATGTAAATTAATCGGCCGGTTGCCAATGGCACAGCCGCCGGGCAGTGAAATTTTGCCAACCCCGCAACGCGCCAGCAAAGGCCCCAGCACCAGGATCGAAGCCCGCATTTTACGCACCAGTTCGTAGGGGGCAACCACTTCGTCCAGGGTTTTAGCATTGACCGTCAGGGTATGGGCGCTGGCCACTTTTTCTTTATTTACGGTAACGCCGAGCGCCATAAGCAAGCGCGACATGGTTTGAATATCGGCCAGATCCGGCACGTTGGCGAGCCGCAGGGGCTCCTCAGACAACAGCGCGGCACACATCAGCGGCAGCGCCGCATTTTTGGCCCCCGAGATTCGAATCCGGCCCTTAAGGGGCCGTCCGCCGGTGATAACTAGACTGTCCATTGCTGTTTATTTCTCTGTTTTGAAAACCAGTTTTGCTAAAAAAATATGGCCGTAACCCGGCCACCATCCGACCATTTTATGATCTAGAGTTTTGGTAATGTCACGCCCTTTTGGCCCATATACTTCCCGCCCCGGTCGGCGTAGGACGTCTCACACGGTTCATTCCCCTGAAGGAATAAAAACTGGGCGGCGCCTTCGTTGGCATAAATCCGCGCCGGCAATGGTGTGGTATTGGAAAATTCCAGGGTCACATGGCCTTCCCAACCTGGCTCCAGCGGGGTGACGTTGACGATTATGCCACACCGGGCGTAGGTCGATTTTCCCAGGCAAATCACCAGAACGTCCCGCGGGATTCGGAAATATTCTACCGTCCTGGCCAGAGCAAATGAATTGGGCGGGATCACACATGACGGGCCGGTGCGATCAACAAAGCTTTTGGGGGAAAAGTTCTTGGGGTCGACAACCGCCGAATCGACATTGGTGAAAATCTTGAACTCGTCGGAAACACGGGCGTCATACCCGTATGATGAAAGCCCGTAGGAAATTGTTCCTTTGCGCTTCTGGGTTTCAACAAACGGCTCAATCATGCCATATTTCTTGGCCTGCTCGCGAATCCATTTATCGGACATGATCGACATAAAAGGTTGGTCCCCGTAATTTTCCGAAGCCCTGTTTTAGGAAATGTTGGTGCCGCTTACAAGCGCTTAAGTGTTCTCTTTTTTATCATCATTTTTCTTGCGCTCGCGGGCCTGTGCTTTTCGCTTGGCAAGGTTCTGGCGCAAGGCCTCTTCGAGGCGCGCCTGCCGGGCATCGGTTTTCACCTGAGCCGAAGATTTGGATTTCTCTTTGTTCATAGCAATCATGCTCCAGATGCCATGATTCCACAAAAATTTTCACTTGACCAGATCGGGGCGGACGATTAAGCCATTGGAGCTTTTCAGCACATCTTAGGCCGCGGTAGCTCAGGGGCAGAGCACCCCCTTGGTAAGGGGGAGGTCGGTGGTTCGATTCCACTCCGCGGCACCATTTTTGCCTGATTACTCTTGACCCTCTTTCGGCCCCATTTCTTCAAACTTTTCGATATCATGCGGGTTTCTTTTGTGGCTTGTTTTCACCTCAATTGAATTAATGCTATGGATCCGTGCAGTCGCTTCAGGAACGGTGTGTCCCGGGTGGCGTAGTGCCAACAATGCGCTCAAAATGCTCCATCACCAGTTTCATCATATTCTCAACATCGTCGACCTGGGCAACGATCAGGTCACCGGGCTGAACTACTTCAAAGGCCCGTTTGAGGGCCGCGGCGGGGTCATTGACCACTTCCGCCATATCCACGTCAAAGCCATTTTCTACGGCCCCGGCCCGGACAAGCTCCGGGGTCTCGCCAAGTTTGCGCCCTCTGGGATCGGCATCGGCGACAATGATGTGGTCATAAACCTCAGCCAATGACGCCCCAAATAATTTAAGGTGCTTATCCAGGCGGTTGCCGGCACCGTGGGCAACGACAATTTTTCGGCCCTTGGTGAGGTGCGGCAAAACGCTTGCAATGGCCTTTATCGCCGGAGTGTTGTGACCATAATCCATCAAAACCTTGAAGGTGATAAAGTCGATCAGGTTCATGCGGCCTGGGTTCTGGGTGGCGCTGGGGTGGAAAGTGCTAATGCCATTTTTGATCATATCGATGGGAATGCCCAGGCCGTGAAGTGCGGCCACTGCTGCCAGAACGTTGGCAATGTTAAAGGTTGCTACGCCGCCCATGGTAATTGGCGCCTCGACCGCAGACAAGATATGAACTGTGGGCTCCAGGGAATGAAGCACAACATCGCCGTCTTCATAGACCACCGCAGTTCCGCCCGCCTTAATATGTTTTCTGACCGTCTTGTTGGCTGGATTCATGGAAAAAAATACTACCTTGCCCCCTGCCCGGTCGGCAAGCCCTACCACGATCGGATCATCGGCGTTTAGAACTGCCGTGCCCCGGTCACTGACAACTTCAATGACGGTAGATTTAACCAGCGCCAGTTCTTCGACGTCTTCGACGCCATCGACGCCGATATGGTCCTCATCAACATTCAGGAAAATACCAATGCGGCAGCGGTCAAACCCAAGACCACGCCGGATCAGGCCCCCGCGCGCAATCTCAAGGACGGCACAGTCGACAATCGGTTCACGCAAAACAAAGGCGGATCCCGCAGGGCCGCTGTAGTCACCGGAAATAATCTGGACCCCATCGATCTCAACCCCAGTGGTTCCTGCAAAACCGACCAAATGTCCACTGTACTTGAGGGCATGGGCAATAAGCTTGGCAGTGGTTGTCTTGCCGTTGGTGCCGGTCACCGCAACAATCGGAAAATCAAAGCTGACATCAGGGGGGAACAACATATCGACCATGGGTATGGCGACGTTCCGTGGTTCGCCTTCGCTGGGGTCCAGATGCATCCTGAAACCAGGGGCGGCATTAACTTCAACAACCCCGCCAGTTCCAGGGGTTAAGGGCTGATCAAGACTGGGAGCGACAATATCGATTCCAATGCAGTCCAGGGCAATGATCCGGGCGATGCGCTCACACATCAGCCTGACCTCTTGATGAACCTCATCAGTGACATCACGGGCGGTCCCGCCGGTTGAGAGATTGGCAGTGGATTTGATATAGAGCTTTTCCTTGGCGGCCAGCACATGGCTAAGCTTATAGCCCTTAAACGCAAGCAACCGCTTGGTCATGTGATCGATAGTGATGATGGTCAGGACCCGCTCGTGCCCAATCCCCCGACGGGGGTCTTGGTTAACCGCATCGATCAATTGTTGAATGGTGTGCTTACCATCGCCAATGATAAAGGCCGGTTCGCGAAGTGCGGCCGCCTCCAACTTGCCGTTTATGACCAGTACCCGGAAATCCAGCCCGGTCAGGGTTTTTTCGACTATCACGTATTTACAAATTCTGAGCGCTGAGGCGAACGCGGTTTTAAGCTCCTTAGGGCTTGAGACACAGGCTGTAATCCCTCGGCCATGGTTGCCAATTTCTGGTTTGACGGCAACCGGATAGCCAATATCTTCGACGGCCTCGGCGGCCCCTTCAAGGGTTCTTACGATCTCACCTTTTGGAACTGGGATACCGGCCGCATCTAGAAGTTCTTTGGTTCTGAATTTTTCATCGGCAATTTCAACCCCCAGCGCACTGGTGCGATCGGTCATGGTTGCCTGAATCCGGCGTTGTTTTGAGCCATAACCAAGCTGGACAAAACTGTCACTATTAAGCCGTTGCACTTGGATGCCTCTTTTCTTGGCTTCCTCGACAATGCTGCTGGTTGACGGACCCAGCAAATCATTTTCTCTAAGATCCTTAAGCCCGCTGATAACGGCATCAATATCAAAAGGCTTTTTCTTTGCGGTGGCGTCAACCAGAGCAACAGCATCCCGCCCGGCCTGAAGCCCCACTGATTCAACCCGGTAGCGATAGACAACTTTGTAGATACCCCGCTCAGCAGTTTCATAAGTTTTGCCAAAACCAACTTCCATCCCCGCAAGACATTGCAATTCCAGGGCAATGTGCTCGGTAATGTGACCGACCCAAGTGCCTCGGTGCAGACGTTGAATAAACCCCCCCGGCGCGCCAATTGAACAGCCATGACTTTGTAAGGTTGGCACTAGCGTGACCAGGCGATCCGGGAAACCAGGAATTTCATCAGAGGGCTTGTCTTCATAATCACCAATGTCCAAAAGCATAAAGATGGTTGGATAGAGGCTGTA
>SMXR01000057.1 GCA_004356215.1 Alphaproteobacteria bacterium
AAACCATGTCTTTTGGCCAAATCATTGTTCTGATCGCCCTTTTGATCACCCTTGGTATTTTGCTGACCGGAGTGATTGGCATGGCCAGGGGCGGGGAATTTAATCAAAAATACGGCAACAAACTGATGCGCATGCGGGTCATTGCCCAGTTTACAGCGCTTATGTTGATGCTGTTGCTAGCCTTTCTTTCCGGGAAATAAAAATGGTCAAACTGAATAAAATTTATACCCGCACCGGCGATAAAGGGGAAACCGGCCTCGCCGACGGCAGCCGGGTTAGAAAAGACAGCCAACGCGTCACTACTTACGGCGCAGTCGATGAGACCAATTCGGCCATTGGCATCGTCCGGCTTTATACAGAAGGACCATCAGATCAAGCGTTGGCCAAAATCCAGAATGACCTGTTTGATCTTGGGGCCGATCTTTCCACCCCCATCAAAGATAATGAGGAAAACGTCTTAAGAATAATTGCAAAGCAAGTTGCCTGGCTGGAAGCCCAGATTGACCGGATAAATTCCGACCTTGCCCCCCTGAACAGCTTTATTCTGCCTGGTGGAAGTGCCGCTTCCAGTTATTTACACCTGGCGCGAACTATTACCAGAAGGGCTGAAAGCCTTGCCGTTGCCCTTTCCGTCAAAGAAGCAGTTAACCCGGAAGCCCTGAAGTATCTGAACCGGCTTTCGGATTACCTTTTTGTGCTGGCCAGAGCCTTGAATGATAACGGGGCAGATGATGTTCTCTGGGTGCCCGGCGCAAACAGGAAAGACTAACTTTTACCACCCTTTCCGTCCATTGACTTACACCTTATCTTCGGCTATCGCTGGTCGTGAATTTTGGCTGACCGACTGATTACAGGGGATATTCATGAAAGTTTTGGTGCCCGTCAAACGGGTTGTCGATTTCAATGTCAAAGTCCGTGTAAAAGCGGATAAATCTGGCGTTGAATTACAAAATGTAAAAATGTCGATGAACCCGTTTGATGAAATCGCGGTGGAAGAGGCCGTGCGCCTGAAAGAAGCTGGCAAAGTTTCTGAAATCATTATTATTTCCATTGGCCCCCAGCAAGCCCAGGAAACCATCCGCACCGGATTGGCAATGGGCGGTGACCGGGGAATTCTGGTGAAAACAGATCAAATCACTGAACCATTGGCGGTGGCAAAAATTTTGCAAAAAATCGTGGCGGATGAAAAGCCTGACCTTGTCATCATGGGCAAACAGGCGATTGATGATGATTGCAATCAGACCGGCCAGATGCTGGCTACCTTACTGGGTTGGCCACAGGGCACATTTGCCTCCGAAGTCAAACTTTCAGGTAGCTCGGTCGTGGTCACTCGTGAAATTGATGGCGGGCTGGAGACCCTTAAGCTGACAATTCCGGCGATTATCACCACCGACCTCAGGCTTAATGAACCGCGTTATGCCTCATTGCCCAACATCATGAAGGCTAAACAAAAACCGATTGATATGAAAACTCCTGAAGATTACGGCGTTGATATTTCTCCCCGGTTGAAAAGCCTCAAGGTAGAAGAGCCGACCAAACGCGAAACCGGGATCAAGGTTGAAAGCGTTGAGGAATTGGTCAGCAAGCTCAAGAAAGAGGGGGCCATCTGATGACCGCTTTAGTTTTGGCAGAACATGACAATAAAACTCTGAAAGAGGGGACGCTGAAAACCGTTACCGCGGCCCTGAAGGTCGATAAGGATGTTCATGTCCTGGTTGTCGGCAAAGGCTGCAAGGGCGTGGCCGAAGCCGCCGCTAAAATTGCCGGGGTAGCCAAGGTTTTACTGGCGGATGCCGTGGCCTACGCCCATCCCCTGGCGGAAAGCATTGCCCCTTTGATTTTACGCCTTGCCGATGGTTATGACGCGGTTTTGGCGCCGGCGACAACCACCGGAAAAAATATTATGCCCCGGGTTGCGGCGGCTCTGGATGTGATGCAAATTTCAGACATCATTTCGGTTGAAAGCAGTGATACCTTCAAGCGCCCAATCTATGCCGGTAATGCCATCCAGACTGTGCAAACCTCTGACTCGATTAAGATAATTACTGTCAGGACGACCACCTTTGACGCCGCGAATGCTGAGGGTGGGTCTGCACTCATAGAAAATATCAAGGCAGGCGAAACACAAAAAATGTCCACCTTCGTCAAGGCAGAGTTATCGAAATCCGACCGTCCTGAATTGACTTCGGCCAAGATTGTTATCTCCGGCGGCCGTGGTATGGGCAGCGGTGAAAACTTCAAACTTATCGAGGCCGTAGCCGACAAACTTAATGCCGCCATCGGCGCCAGCCGGGCGGCGGTTGATGCCGGGTTTGTACCTAATGATTTCCAGGTTGGTCAAACCGGGAAGATTGTCGCACCAGATTTATATATCGCAGTGGGGATTTCCGGTGCCATTCAGCACCTCGCCGGGATGAAAGACAGTAAAATTATTGTCGCCATCAACAAGGATGAGGAAGCACCAATTTTCCAGGTCGCCGATTACGGCCTGGTGATGGATTTGTTCGAAGCCCTCCCCCAACTTGAAAAAGCCCTGTAGGACCAATCACATGATTAAAAAAATTGGTGTCATCGGGGCGGGGCAAATGGGGGCCGGGATTGCCCACGTTGCAGCACTTTCAGGCTTTGAGGTGATTATGTCCGATATCTCAATGGACCGTGCCAACACTGGCCTCACCTTGATTTCCAAAAACATGGAACGTCAGGTCAAAAAAGAAGTCATTACCGGGGCCGAAAAAGATGCTGCCCTTGCCCGGATTAAAACCACAACAAAGTTTAAGGATTTTGGCGACTGTGACCTAGTTGTTGAGGCAGCTACCGAAACCCTGGACCTGAAACTAAAAATCCTCGGGGAGGTCTGCAAGGAATTATCGGAAAAAGCCATTTTGACCACCAATACATCCTCGATTTCAATCACCCGGCTGGGGGCTGCCACCGACCGTCCGGAAAAGTTTATGGGTATGCACTTTATGAACCCGGTGCCGTTGATGAAACTGGTGGAGTTGATCCCGGGTATCGCCACTGACCAGAAAACCTTTGATATGGTTCAATCGGTGGCAAAAAAAATGGGCAAAACCCCAACCACCTCAAAGGATTTTCCCGGTTTTCTGGCCAATCGCATCCTGATGCCAATGATCAACGAGGCTATATTTGCACTTTATGAGGGGGTCGGTTCGGTTGAAGCCATCGACACCACCATGAAACTGGGGACCAATCAACCGATGGGCCCTTTGACCCTGGCTGATTTTATTGGCCTTGATACCTGCCTTGCGATCATGCAGGTGCTTTATAATGGTTTTTCGGATTCCAAATACCGCCCGTGCCCGCTGTTGATAAAATATGTCGAAGCTGGTTGGCTTGGCCGCAAATCCGGTAAAGGGTTCTACGACTACTCCGGGGATGCCCCTATTCCTACACGGTAATTCTTGATTATTGCTCTGCTGCCTTTTGCATCATGGTTATAGCATCGTTACTGTTCCAAACAGCGGGGCCATCCATACGGCCAATCCATTCCCTGTCGCTAGAAATCAAGATTGTTAATGGCAGACCAACAACTTCAAGCTGGTTGGGCAACCGATTAGATTTATCCCAATAGGCATCAAGATCTGTAATTTTATATTCCTCTAAAAAAGGGTCGATGACTTTATATCCCTGCCAGTCAATCGAAAGTGTAATAACTTGAAAATTTTGACCCGCCATGACTATTTGAAGGGTATTCAATGTGGGCATTTCTTCCCGGCAGGGTTCGCACCAGGTTGCCCAAATATTTACGAGGGTGGCTTTCCCCTTAAAATCTGCAAAACGAATTGTCTCCCCTTTCCGGTTGAAAAAGGGTGTTTCCGGCAATGGTTTTGGTTTTTCAAAAATTACAAAATTTGACATTTCACCAGTGGTCAAGAGCCTAAGCTCGGCTAACTTACCCCGGTCCTTAAAAGCCAAATATCCAAACCAGGCGGCAACCAAAACACCAAGCAGAATTAAAGGGGTAAATTTTTTCATATTTTCTTTTAAAGATTTTTATATTCTAATGCCACACACTAGTCTTCACTTTTTGTTTCCTTGAATTGATTTTATCCCTAATTGTAGTTTATGAAGGGAAATACGCTGACAGCTATGGATTTAATATGAAACCTATTAAAATATTCCCGCTTTTATGTGTGCTCGCCCTTGTCCTTGGGGCCTGTGGCAAAAAGGGCGAACTGGAACCTCCCGAAAAATACAAAAAAAGCGTAATTCTCACCGAATTTCTGCTGGGATAATTAATTGTCAATAAACCCAAAAATTAAAACATTTCTGGTGATTACCCAATTTATTTTGATAATTTTTGGGGCCTACATGGTTATGTCCTTGTTTGAGGTTTGGGCCTGGTTTCCATTTTGGGTAAAAAATGTGGCGCTGGTGACAAGCCTTGGGGCTATTTACTGGTTCACCCGGAAAACTCTCAGGCATTTTCGAAAAGCCCGCCTAAAAAACCCGGGAGATGTAAGGTTTGCGACATCAATTCCCCGTCAAAATCCTCAATGGCCGCTACATACGGCTTCTGTCCTGGTTTTGGGTTTGTTGGTCTGGGGCGGCCTAAGTGTCGGTGCCGGCCTTCCCGGACGGATAATACAAGCCATGACTATTAATTTGAGCCAGCCCCCGCGTGAAGTGTTGCTAACGGTAAGTGTCTCCCCTCCGGATTATTTAAACCAGGCTGACACCGTTCTTTTTGATGGGATTGATGGGTATGTTTCAAAAATTAGTGCAAAAAGAAACCTAACCTTCCCCGAGGGCAGCATCATCACGGTTGAGGTATCCAACACTCAAAATTATACCCCCTTTATTTCGCTTGGAAATGCTCTTGGTAAAAATCAAAAGGATGCTGATGGCCGATTTCGTTCACAGCATATTTTGCAGGATAATTCGACGCTGGATATCAAGGTGGGGCCCTATGTTTCTATCCGCCAGGGATTTACCGTTATCCCCGACCAGCCCCCAACTATAAAATTTTCAGCCACGCCGGAGGTGACTGCTCGGGATTCTTTTGAATTTCGATTAGCCATTGGGGATGATCATGGCATAGTAGAAACCTACCTAGAGCTAACCCGGCGAGGAATTCAAAAAAATCAAAGTGATACAATCAGGCTTCCCGTGGCGGGCAATTCCAATGGGGAAGTCCAGCAAACCCTGTATCTGAACCTTTTAAGCCACCATTGGGCAGGTACCAGGGTAAGGGGGGTTGTAAAGGCAGTGGATGGCCTGGGTCAAATTAGTGAAACCGAAGCGGTTTTCCTTAACCTACCGGAAAAAATATTTAAAAATCCTGTTGCCCAAAACCTGGCCTCTATTCGTAAATCTCTGATAATCACACCAGAGCGAAAAAATGCACAAGTCCGCCGACTGGATTTATTAACCAACGATAAGGCCGCTTATCAAAATGATATCAGCATTTATCTCTCGCTCAGATCTGCTTATTGGAAATTGCGTTCGGCGGAAACAGAAGAGGATTTGAATGTAGTCACTCGTTATCTTTGGCAGACTGCGCTCAAAGTGGAAGGGGATGGCTCGTTTGAAGAACAAAATATCCTAACCTTGGTACAGCAAATTCAAATGAAATTGATAACGGGTTCCGCCGGTACCGAGATCGACATGCTAATAGGGGGTCTCCGTGCCCGAATTAAAGCCATGGTTGATAAGGAATTTATGTTTCTTTCCAGGCGACTAAGTCTGAATGAGGAATTAGAGGAAGCCACCTTACCTGGTTTTATTGCATTCAATACCCTGATCAGCACTTTAAGGAGCCAGGTAGAAGAGGGAGATTTCGGTGCAGCCTCAAAAACCCTGACAACCTTCCAGGCCCTGTTTGAACAGCGACCTGTCCCAAAATTTCAATAAATCCTGCCAGGAATTATGGCGTGTCATCCCACATCAAGGATATCTCAACCTCGGCTGAATCCGCGGGAATGTCTGAAACAGTAATTCTAAAATGAAGAATTTCATTGGCTGCAACAACCGCCTGCTCCAGGGTATGGATTGTGGAAAAAACCGTAGCTCCGGCGACATTTTTGATCACGACATTTACATTGGGAAGATCAATATCAAAATCTGCGCTATTTCTGACTTCACCCTCAATAGAAAGGGTTGAAATTCCATTATCGAAACTAACGTTTGAGTTATTGCTCAAGGTCAAAAACGTGGACAAATGTGGTAAAGCTTCAGCAGGTTCCGGGGTGGCTTGAGGTTTAAATTGTTCTTGGTCAGCAACAAAAGCATCCCACTTTTGATAAAATGTTTCGGCCACCTCAAATCTGTTTTCCAGCGGCGTCCGGAAATAGTAAAGAGAAGCCACAACCCCGGCTAAAACTGCGGCCGCTATACCCCAGCCAATAGGGACACTAAATGATTTTTTCTTAACAACGACCGGCACGTTGCTTTTAATTTTTTCCCCTGTGCCAGAAGTAGGTTTGCTCCCCTCTTTCTCATGAGTAAGTGTTTTTTCTTCCCCTTCAATAACCTTTTCTGGAACGATTTCGAGATCTTCATCAGGCGCTTTCTGAAACCATGTTTTTGAACACCTCGAACAACGAACCATCCGTCCATCCTTGCCGATGGCTTGTGGAGCAACAACAAACCTGGTTTCACATTCTGGGCAGCCGATAATCATTTTAGAACTTTCAATAAGTGCCTATTCGCCATTCTGAATGTCATTTATTTTTAGCTAAAATTAAACAAAACGGCGAGCATTTTATCCCTATCTCAGGTGCAGCTATTTGGCAACAAATGAAAAAATCTAAATCGGCTGGACGGTGAGGAAACCGGGGTGTAAATCTATTGGACTTAACCTGACCTAACCGGGGAGAATTTCCTTTGATTCGTTTTGAAAATGTCGGAATGCGATATGATAATGATGATGAAATTCTCTCCGATATCAACTTCGAGTTGGAGGCCGGCTCTTTTCACTTTTTGACAGGTCCCAGCGGAGCAGGAAAATCATCTCTGTTGAAATTACTTTACCTGGCACATCGGCCCTCACGCGGCAAGATTACATTTTTTGAACAAGACATCCAAAACGCCAGCCGAAGTGATTTAATTAATTTACGACGCAGGATTGGCATTGTGTTTCAGGACTTTCGCCTTCTACGGCATTTATCAGCGTTGGAAAATGTTGCCCTTCCTTTACAGATGATGGGGGGGAAACGAAAAGAAATTCAAAATTTTGCCGAAGAAATTTTAGAATGGGTTGGCCTTAAGGGAAAAACCCGGGCCTTGCCACCCACGCTTTCTGGCGGGGAAAAACAAAGAGTCGCGATTGCCAGAGCTGTTATTACAAAGCCCCAACTTTTATTGGCAGATGAACCGACCGGCAATGTTGATCCTGAGATGGCCGACCGCATTATGAAACTTTTTGTTGAATTGAATAAAATGGGAACGACAACGGTTATCGCAACCCATAATCCTGCCTTGGTGGCAAAATTTCAGGCGCCAACGATGACTATTCGGGAAGGAAATCTGTCCTATGACAAATAAACCTAAACCCGAAAAAGAAAGTTTCCTTGAAGCGTCTTTTCTTGGCCAACTGAAAATCTTTTATTTTCTGCCCCCCCAGGAAAAGACCAATCGGTTTTTACCGCTTATTATTGCAGTCATGGCTTTTTTGACGATTTTAGGGTCAGCAGCCGGGCTGGCAATTTACAATGCCACTGATGATTGGTCAGCAGAATTATCACAGGTTATGACCGTTCAAATTGTTAATCCTGATGCCGATGAACGGGCAAGACAGGTAAGAGAAGTTCTAAACGTTCTAGAAAGAACCGCCGGGGTCGAAGTGGCAGAGGAAATTCCCCTGAGTGATCTGAAAGCCCTTTTGGAACCCTGGCTTGGCACCGGAAATGTTACCGAGGATTTACCTATTCCGGCCATGATTTCAATCACCATTCGATCAGGTGCCAGAATTGATACAGCCTCTTTGAATGTGCGCCTGCAAGCCAAGGCACCCGATGCCAGCCTTGATGATCATCAGCAATGGATCGGCCAAATGACCTCACTTTCGACCATGATTCAAATTGCTGTTTTTGTAAGTATTGCCCTTATTATATTAACTACAGTTGCCATGGTCATGTTCGCCACCAGGGCAGCTCTCGCAGCCCACCGGGAGACGGTGGAAATTGTTCATTTAATTGGGGCACGGGACGCATTGATTTCAAGCGAGTTCAGAAAACTTTTTATGATCCACGGCTTTAAGGGGGGGATGATTGGGCTGGCTGCGGCAGTTTTGACCTTGGTCTTGATTTTTTATCTGACCGAGAGCATTGGCGGTGCTTTATTACCCAGGCTGGATTTAAATTTAGGGCAAATGATTTTTTTGGGACTGATTCCCCTAATGACTGCCTTATTAAGTATGTGGACTGCGGACATGACAGTGCGACATGCCCTCAATAAAATGGTATAGGGTTAGTTAGGTTGTTATGGGCTTTTCGCTTTATAAATATAAACGCCTTACCATCAGAATTTTTAACCTGATCTTTTTTGTAGGCGTTCTTTGGGCCTTTGGGTTTGCCGGGTTTCTTTTGACGGTCCAAAACCAGACCGCTTCGGAGACTCAAGCAGACGGGATTGTGGTTTTAACCGGCGGCCCCGGGCGTATTGATGAGGGTTTTGCGGTTTTGGCAAGTGGGCGAGGTGCCCGGCTTTTAATATCCGGGGTAAACCAAACCCTTGATAATCAAACTATTCTTCAAGCCATAGGCCGGGGTCAGGAACTTCTGGAATGCTGTGTCGACCCCGGACGCAATGCCACTGACACTAAATCTAATGCCCTTGAAGCAGCGGCCTGGGCCAAGGAAAAGAATTTCAAGTCGATTATTTTAATCACTTCTGATTTTCATATGCCCAGAAGTTTAAACGCCTTTACAGAATTTGCACCGGACTTAAAAATTATATCCCACCCTGTCGTAGCCGAGGTTTCACCCTTAACAGTAATGTTGGAATATAATAAATACTTATTAAGTCTTGCCGATATTGATTTGAAAACCTAAATCTTGGTTATGAAATATATCCGAACCATTTTGTTTAATATTGCCTTTTACCTTTGGACAGGGCTGTGCACCCTGATGACCCTGCTTACCTTGCCCCTGCCCTTTAAGTGGGCTTTTTTTCCGCAGGATATCTGGGCCTGGGGAACGAATAAAGTGCTTTGGGTGGCCGGAATGCGGGTGGAATTCCGGGGATTGGAAAATATTCCTGACCGGCCGTGCCTGATTTGCTCTAAACACCAATCCGCCTTTGATACCATTGTATTTTTTTCCATCCTTCCCAAGGCTGCCATTGTTTGCAAAAAGGAATTGCTGGAGCTGCCTATTTTTGGCTGGTACATGAAAAAGATTGAAGAAATCCCCATTGACCGTTCGGCAGGTGGAGCAGCCATAAAAGAAATGGTGCGGGCCTCAAAAAAAGCGCTGGGAAAAGGCCGGTCTATAATTATATTTCCTGAAGGCACACGGGTGGGTGTTGGCAAAAAGAAAGAATTCCAACCCGGCATTTATGCCCTTTATAAAATGTTGAAGGTGCCGGTAGTCCCGGTGGCTTTAAATTCAGGTTATTTTTGGCCCAGTGGCCAATTTTTGAAAAAACCCGGGACGATTGTTCTGGAATTCCTTCCACCCATTCCAGCGGATTTGGAAAAAGAGAGTTTTATGAACACGCTAGAAAATGAGATGAATTCCGCCACAGCAAAACTAATAACCGAAGCTAACAAGGGTAAAAGTTCATGAAATTGAAGCCTATTAGCTTTATCCTTTTGGCCGGACTTATGGGCTATGTTGGATACTGGTATTTTCTCTCACTTAACACCGATATTTATCTGGAAAAAATGGCTGAAAGATTGGCCCAACAGGGTGCCGCCTTTGAGTATGCTTCCTATGAAGTTTCCGGGTTTCCATACCGCCTGGTTTTAACCTTTGAAAATCCGGTGTTCAAGTTCCAGAACGGCCCTTTGGAGATTGTGGTCAATAGCACTAAAATGGATGTGATTGCCCAACCCTGGAATCTGAGCCACATCATTTTTTTTCCTGAAGACACGGAAATTCAATTGTCTTATGCGGCACAGGAAATGACCTTGAAGCCAGAACATTTGGGTTTTAGTTTTCATGATTTGGGCGGGGATAGATACAGGTTATCATCAGAATTCACAGGGGTGGAAATCAGCTCCAACCTTGAAACCGGAGTTCCTGTAAAGCTGGATACGATGGCGTTTCATTTGCGCAAGGAAATCCAGGAAATTCAGGAAGCTGAAGGTTTGTTTGAGCCAAAGTTACTGGAATTGGGCCTTTCCGGCACAAGGGGGAAAGAATTTTCATTCGAGGTTACTTCTTCGTTTCGCGGCCAAGAGGTTCCTGAAATGACCCGACCAGCCCTGGAGGTTTGGCGCAACCATGGAGGAACGTTTGAAATTGATAAACTACAAATTTCCCAGTTTGGCCAGACGTTTGAAGGGGCCGGCAGTTTTACTCTGGACAATCAATTTCGCCCTCTTGGGGTGTTCAGTATAGAGGGGGCTTCGCCAAAAGAAATTTTAAAGTTTTTTACTGCCAACCGCTGGATAGGAGAGACGGATGCGGTGTTGGTTGGGAGTTTTATTGACACTTTACCCAAAGATGCCAACGGAAATGATTTCATTTTCCCACTGGCGTTTAGTATTCAGGAGGGGTTTTTAACTCTTGGCCCGGCCAGGCTTAAGGAAATTGGCCCAATTATCCCCGAATAACTAGGACACAACCGGTTTCGCTGGCGAGGTTCTGTAGGCCGGTGTCGGCCGGCATGTAGCTGGAGTAGTGTGCTTTTCAGCTTCAAAAATTAAAAACCCGGGAAATCCAACCGACCCACCACCTGACAAAGTTTTAAGTAAACCGGAAAAAAGAACTGTTCCAAAAAAATCCACCGGTAGACCGTAGGAAGCGCCAAAATTTCCAGTAATTGTAAAACCCTTCTCCTTCAGCAGGGTTTTAATTTCCCTGAAAAGAAATCCCGTCGTCGCTGCTGTTGTAGGTATGCCGGATTTTCTCCATGCGCCTTTTTTATTGGGAACCATCATAAAAACCCGCCCACCGGGGGACAAAACCTTCCAAACTTCTTCCAAAAAAGACACTGGATCCTCCATGTATTCCAAAGCATGAAAGATAAGGGCGCGGTCATAACTGCCTGGGTGGAGTGGTAGATGGGTCTCATCGCCCATGGCGGAATAATTTTTGCCATTCTTTATCATTTTTTTGGGCCCCAGAAAGGCTGGCGTGAAAAGAGCAAAACTGGCAGCTTTTGACGAAACCGCCTTTAGACCTGGAGGGGGGTAACCCAGACACAAGGTATGGCACCGGGCAATATCTGCTTCAGACCAACTTCGAATCAACAGATTTTCAATTTCGTTTGAAAGGTAATTTCCCGATGTCGTTTTATAAAAAGCTTCAAAATTCTTCACTGTCAAACCCAAAGAGCCGGGTTTCGGGTCCAGCTTGGAGCGCCCAGTCATTTTAGTTAACCGTTTGTTGTAACCAACCAGATACTTCGTCGGTTATTCTGCTTAAGGCCTCATTAAAAGCCTGAATAATTGCGTCCTTGGAGTTGGCGCTAGCTCTAACTTCTTGTGAAAAACTCTGGCGTGATAATACCCGCAACGGGCTTACCGCGATAAGGTCGGCAGAAATCTCGATAACCACCGTGGGGTTGACATCACCATTCAAATGTAAACTGAAATCCCGGATATCCACTTCCAGCCGGTACTCATGAACCAAGGCGGTATGTTTGCGGTTGATCACCAGCCAGTCATTGGTGCCATCAAGTGCAATCAACAAATACCGGGCAACCAGGTTTGGTCCCTTATCGCTCCATCTGGCATTGGCCAGGTAAACAATTTCATTATCGCTGGGTTTGACGGCTATTTTTTCCGTGTTAATAAAGGCTGGAAATGTCAGCCTTTCCATCAGCAAAGTTTTTCCCGTTTCCCCCGAAGCCATGGAATCTGTTTTGGTAATGCTTAAATCGTAAATATTGTCTGGGACCTTGTCCCCGCCAAAGTCCAGGAGTGACCCACAACCACCAATAAAAAGGAAAGACACCAGGGTCAGGGCATTTAAAATAAAGGTTTTCATAATATCACTCCACTTCGTATTCTGGATCCTTGCGAGAGAAAATAATTTCAGAGGGGTTTTCTTCCAGACGCCCAATAAGGCTGTTCATTGTCTGGGTTAAGTCACGAATGTCCAAAAGCAAAAGATTAATTTCGGGCAGGGAATTTCCGGTAAACGCAGTTACGTTTTTCTGGTTATCGGCCACAAGTTGATCAACCCTTGCCACCAACTGGTTAGCCTGTCCTGCCAATAACCGGAATTCCTTGGCGGCAGGTTGTAGCTCATTTTCGAACATGCTTTGGGCAGAATTCAGGGTGTCCTTCAAGGCCACCATCCCCTCCCTGAGGGTTTCAACCTCCCCCGCCAGGCCTTTCGTTAAGGTTTCAACGTTAGAAATTGACTGGCTGATATTTTGAATATTTTCATCACCAAGGATCCGATTGATGCGGGTTAGGGTTTCAGCAGCCTTGTGGATCAAATCCGGGGCGCTCACAAAAAATTCCGCAATGGGTGATGGGGTCGAGGGTATTACAGGTCTCGCTTCGCCGGGTTTGGCAACCAGCAACCGGCCTCCTGGCGGGCCGCCCATAACCTGAACCGAAAGCACGCCGGTTATCCCCTGCATGGCCAGGGTTGCTGTGGTGCCTTCCAAAATTGGCACGTCCGCCCTGATTTTTACCCCGACATAAACCAGCTGGGTGTTTTCGGAATCAATTGCAATTTCCAAAACATCCCCGACTGGAATGCCGTTGAATAAAACCGAACTGGATTTATCCAGACCAAGGACAGATTCTTCAAAATAAATATCGTATTCACTATATTCCCTGCCCCCTTCAAATTTTGAAGCCCAAACCAAAAATATAAAAAGCGAGGCCATAAACAGGATAACAAAGGATCCAATCAGGACATGATGTGATTTAGTTTCCAATATCCCCTCCCTAATAGTTATATTTCGGCCGGCGTCTGATACGGTTTGTGTTGAACCGCACGCCCCCTGGGCCCATTAAAATACTCCTGAACCCAGGGATTATCAAAATTTTTAACCTCTTCCAGCGCCCCTGAAACGACTACTTTGCCTTTATTTAAAACAGCAACCCTGTCACAGATGGTATTCAGGGTATCAAGGTCGTGGGTAACCAAAAAGACCGTTAGCCCCAAAGCATTCTGAAGATTTTTGGTTAACGTATCAAAACTGGCCGCGCCGATAGGATCGAGGCCGGCGGTGGGTTCATCTAAAAACAACAGCTCCGGATCAAGCGCCAAAGCCCGTGCTAGCCCGGCGCGTTTTCGCATTCCGCCGGATAATTCTGATGGATACTTATGGGCTACTTCGGGCTGGAGCCCGGCAAAACCAAGTTTCAGAAAAGAAATTTCGTCCAAAATTTCTTGTGAAAAATCAAAATTCTCCCGAATCGGGGCTTGAATGTTTTCGGCTACCGTCAAAGAGCTAAAAAGTGCGCCATCCTGGAACAAAACCCCCCATTTGCGGCGGAACAGTTTTTGTTCTCCATCGGAAATTTCAGAAAGCTCACGGCCCAAAACATGAATACGGCCCTCCACAGGTTTAATGAGGCCAATAATTGCCTTCAAAAGAACCGATTTGCCGGTACCGGAGCCACCGACAAGGCCAACGATCTCGCCCTTTTTAACATCCAAATCAAGATGATCATGGATGGTATTTGGGCCAAAGGCGGTAACCAGCCCGCGGACCTGAATGGCTAAATCGCTCTTATGTGTTTCTTTTTCCATGCCCCCCCTAAACGAAGTCTATTGCAGTGAAAAATACCGCAAAAATGGCATCCAGGACGATTATGATAAAAATTGACTGAACAACGGATCGAGTGGTATTGATCCCCACGCTCTCGGAACTTCCACTGACACTCAAGCCCTCGAAACAGCCATTGATGGCAATGATAGCCCCAAAAATAGGCGCTTTGATCAGGCCAACCAAAACCATATTTAAGGTAATGATTTCGTGCAATCGTGAGAAAAACCCGGCGAAAGATATATCCAGCATATTCCAGGCCATGAGGGCGCCTCCAAGCAACCCCATAATGTCGGCAAAAAATGTCAAAAGCGGAACCGCGATGATCAACGCCATCATGCGCGGCAGCACCAACACATCAATCGGGTTCAGGCCCATAGTTTGCATGGCATCAACCTCTTCCTGAACCTTCATGGACCCGATTTCCGCCGTAAAGGCGCTGCCAGAGCGGCCGGCTACCATAATGGCTGTGAGAATAATTGCCATTTCGCGCAACATTGAAACCGCCAAGAGGTCAACGGCAAAAATTTCCGCACCGAATTGGCGCAACTGAACCGCCCCCTGGTTGACAATGACAGCCCCTATCAAAAAGGTCATCATTCCGACTATAAAAAGGGCATTAAACCCAGTTTTTTCGATTTGTACCGAAAGCGAAGTAAGACGCATGCGGCTTGGATGCAAAAGGGTGAGGAACGCCCGTTCTAGGACCACCCCGATAAAACTTAACAAACGGCCATACCCGGAACACACGCTGATATGCAGCGAATAAAGTGCCCTAAGGCGTCTGACGATGGCGCTTTCCTCAGTTGGCCGTGCGACGTGCGGCACGTCATAACGGCTCATTTTTTGCAGTAAAACTTTCTGGGCCATGGAAAAACCAGTGATGCTAAAGGAGAGTTTTTGATGTACCAGCGGTTTAGTGATTTTGTAGATGAACCAGGTGCCCATGGAATCCAGAGCCTTTATACTAGCGGCATTAATTTTTACCGCCTTGTCCTTAATATCGGGGACCTGGCTAATTAAATTCCTGAGATCAAACGAGAAATCAACCGTCCAGGGGCCACCCAGTTCAATGGTGAATTCTGACCCGGCCTCTGCTACGGTTAGCCACGGTTTTTGATCCATGTTTTTTCTCACTCCCCAACCCGATTACTGTAGCCAAGTTCCCCTCCGATGGCCAGCCTTTCACCTATCACAAATTGTTTAGCGAACCCTTCAAAGTCAGGATACGAAACAAAGGCTGTATTTGGAGGGATGTTTTTGCTACCAAAGAATTTGCAAGGGGGCATAGCTATGGATGGGCAGGTGAAAGCATCACCAAGGACCGCGAAACCCGGGTCTGGTATAAAAAAAATGGAGGAACGGGAAAATCTGTGGCTGGGTTTGACCGGGTGGCTGGTCCTTTGCTATTCCGCCTCAATCACTGGTGACCTTGCCTCAGCCCCCCAAATCATGGGTTGGTACAATAATCTGGAAAAACCTTTTTTTACACCCGGGGATGAAATTTTCCGCCCGGTCTGGACCCTGCTTTATACCACCATGGCCTTTGCCGCGTGGCGCATGTGGATGCTGGTTAAAATATCAGACCAAAAGCGGGTATTTTCACTTTTTTTTCTACAGTTGGGGTTGAATGCCCTTTGGCCTTTTTTATTTTTCAGGGTTAGGGATATTGGCCTTTCTTTTTTGGTTATCATTATATTGTTGTTCGCTATTATCGCGACCATTTATGCTTTTCGGCGGATAGATCTGATGGCCTCTTACCTGCTTTATCCCTATGCCCTCTGGATTTCATTTGCCACCGTCCTGAATGGCGAGTTGTGGGTTCTGAATTAAGGTCGGAAGTTCAAAGGTTTTCCCAATTCGGTTTCATGAAAAACAAGACGCTCAAGGCGATCGTCATGATCCCAAGTACCAGAAAAATATCAATAACTGTAAGGCCAAGAGAAAACATCGCCAAAGTGGCCAAGGCCGAAGTCACCATAAAGACAGCGTTCATAATATTGTTGGCCGCGATCATCCGGGACCGGTTAATGTCAGAACTGGTTGTTTGCAGGATGGCATACAAGGGTACGATGTAAATTCCTCCGGCCACTGAAATCATTATTAAATCAAAAATTATCCGCCAATTTCCAGGATGTGAAAGAAACTGGGAAACCCCCATTAGACCAATTTCCTGAGAGACCACTACCGCTTGACTGGAAAAGTAAATATCAACGCAAAATAGGCCCAAAACCAGTGTAGAAAAGGGCATCAGGCGCGAGGATATCTTCGACTTTAGCAGCCGGTTACAAAGAAGCGACCCGACCCCGATCCCGGTGGAAAGTGTGAGCAGCAAGAGGGTTGCCACTTCCTCATTTCCAAAAACTATATCTTTGGCATAATTTGGAAACTGCGCCAAAAACGTCGCCCCCACCAGCCAGAACCAGGAGATACCAAGAATGGCTATAATGACGGGCCGGTTTTGGGCAGCCATTTTGAAAATGTGAAGGGCTTCGGTAAAAAAATTGAAGTTGATTTTTAAACCTGGTTTTTTTGAAGGCGCTTTTAAAATGTAGCGGCTGGAAAGGTAACCCAATATGGCCAGGCCAATAGCCATGATAGATATATTTAACCGCCCCCCTTGGCCGGCGATTAAAAGGCCCCCTAAAACCGTTCCCAATAGGATCGAAAGGAAAGTTGCCATTTCAATCATTCCATTGCCGCCGATCAATTCATTCTGCCGCAGGTGAACCGGCAGAATGCTGTATTTCAACGGTCCAAAAAATGCCGACTTGGTGCCCATCAGGAACAGAACCAGCAATAATAAATAAACGTCCTTCAGAAAAAATCCGACCGCCCCCAGCGACATTAAAAAAATTTCACTGGCGCGAATAATCTGAATGAGTTTGGCTTTGTCGAATTTATCGGCCAGTTGCCCGGCCAGGGGAGAAATCAAAATAAAAGGGAGAATAAAAATTCCCGCGGCTACAGTTGTCAAAGTTTGGCTGGCACCGGAAGAGAGATCATCAACCTGAAATTTTATCAAAAGAACCAGAGCAATCTTGAACAAATTATCATTAAAGGCACTCAGAAACTGCGTGGTAAAAAGAGGTAAAAACCGTCTGGTTTTTAATAAATGAAAAATATTCTGATACACACCGGTCTCGTCATATTATTTATATTTTCCATATTTGACTTGCTTCCTGAAATTTATTCCAGCTTTATTTGAACAAATACCAAATTTTAGGTGGCTAGCCCGAAAAATAAGCCTCCAAATTTATTTTAAGGCCAAACTCATGCCCACACAGGCAGAAAAAGCGTTAAAGCATATTGCCCACGCAGAAAATAAAACCCGGTTTATTCCCGGCCTTTCTGAAGATATCGGGGCCAAGGACATTGCCAAGGTAGGGATTATTGGCGCCGGGACCATGGGCGGCGGTATCGCCATGTGTTTCGCGGGCGCCGGTATCCCGGTAATCTTACACGAAAACAATAAAGAGGCTTTGAACCGGGGATTGGGTGTAATCGAAAAAAATTATACTATTTCGTGCAAAAAAGGGCGGTTGAAATCGGAAGAGGTGGACGCACGTTTGGCTTTGATAACCGGTTCGCTGGATATTTCAAATCTTAAGAGTTGTGACCTGGTGATAGAAGCGGTTTTTGAAAATATGGATTTGAAAAAGGAAATTTTCCGCACCCTCGATAATATTTGCAAGAAAGGGGCAATCCTAGCTACCAATACCTCAACCCTGGATGTCAATGAAATCGCCAGTGTAACAGGGCGGCCGGAAGATGTATTGGGTCTCCATTTTTTCAGCCCTGCCAATGTCATGCCGCTTTTGGAGGTTGTGCGCGGGGATAAAACCAGTCCGCTGGCCCTTAAAACTGCCATGGAAATTGCTGCGAGAATTAACAAAATCCCGGTTATTTCAGGGGTCTGTTTTGGGTTTATTGGAAATCGGATGCTTGCCGGGTACGGCCGCGAAGCCCAACGCATGCTGCTGGAAGGTGCGGCACCCAAGGATATTGATTCTGTTCTTGAAGATTTCGGAATGCGGATGGGTGTTCTGGCGGTTTATGACCTTGCTGGCATCGATGTCGGCCATAAAATCAGGCAGGCGCTTGGTAAAAATCTGCCTGATGATCCAACCTATTTCAAGGCCGGGGCTATTATGTTCAAGGCGGGCCGTTTCGGTCAGAAAACCAAGGCCGGGTTCTATCGGTATGAAAAGGGTACCCGCCAAAGGTTTGATGATGAAGAGGTGGGAAGGCTTATGCAGGCGGCGGCACAGGAATTGGGCGTTGCCCAACGAAACCTTTCCCCCGGGGAAATTTTGGAACGGTGTATATTTCCCCTGATAAATGAAGGGGCCCGCATTTTAGAGGAAGGGATTGCTCTGCGTGCCAGTGATATCGATGTCGTCTGGACCTCGGGCTATGGTTTTCCAAAAGAACGCGGGGGCCCGATGTTTTACGCCGACACCATTGGGTTGGAGAAAGTTCTTGAAGGGGTTCAAAGGTATCGGGAAATTTTTGGCCCGGAATTCTGGACCCCGGCCCCTTTATTGTTAAGCCTGACCAAGGATGGGAAAAAATTTTCAGATTGGGACAGGGAAAACGCCTAAACCCGCTCAAGGATTAGGGAGGCGCCCTGACCAACCCCGACGCACATGGTAACCAGCCCGTATTTTCCCTTGCGGGCCGAAAGTTCGCGGGAAGCTGTCAAAACCAACCTGGCCCCGCTCATACCGAGAGGGTGACCCAGTGCTATTGCCCCGCCGTTGGGGTTAACATGACCGGCATCGTCAGGAAGCCCAAATTGCCGCAGGCAAGCCAAAACCTGCACGGCAAAAGCTTCATTAATTTCAATCAGATCCATGTCCTGAAGAGAAAGACTGGTTTGTTTCAATAATTTAGTGGTGGCGGGGATCGGGCCAATTCCCATAATCCGGGGCTCCACACCGGCTGCAGCCGAGCCAATAATCCGCGCCAGAGGTTTTAGCTCGTATTTTTTTACTGCCTTTTCTGACGCGACCAAAAGGGCCGCTGCGCCATCATTGATACCCGAAGCATTGCCGGCCGTCACCGTGCCCCCCTCGCGAAAAGGTGTTTTTAAACCCGCCAGAATCTCAAGAGTGGTTCCGGGCCGGGGGTGTTCATCTTCCACGACGGGTCCATTAACCGTTTCCACCGGGAGAATCTCTCCCCCAATAAACCCGCTTTCTTTTGCTGCAGCAGTGCGCAACTGTGACCTATAAGCGTAAGCATCCTGGTCTTCACGGCTGATTTTGAATTCTTCCGCTAAATTTTCTGCGGTTTCAGGCATTTGATCGGTCCCGAAAAGTTTGTGCATTTTTTCATTAATGAAACGCCATCCTATGGTGCTGTCATAAATTTTCGCTGTATCAGCTTTTGGGTCTGTCCCCTTGGCCATCACCAAGGGTGCCCGGGACATGTTCTCAACCCCGCCGGCGATAACCAGATCCGCCTCACCACACTTGATGCGCCGTGCGGCACCAGCGACTGCTTCAAGGCCTGAAGCACATAATCTGTTAATGGTAACCCCTGGAGCGGAGGGTGGAAAACCAGCCAACAGCAAAGCCATGCGGGCAACATTGCGGCTGTCTTCTCCAGCCTGGTTGGTGCATCCGAGGATAACCTCATCCACCTCTGCCAAATCAATCTTGGGATGGCGCGCCATCAAACCTTTAAGGCAATGGGCGGCAAGGTCATCAGCGCGGATAGAGGCCAGCGCGCCGCCAAACCTGCCGATAGGAGACCTAATTCCGTCTATTAAAAACGCTTCGCTCAACTCCTACCCCTCCTCTGGAACAACAGCTATTGTTTCAATTTCAATTTTGGCGTCGTCTTCCAATAATGCATTGACCTCGACCAGCGCCATTGCCGGGAAATGGGGGCCAATTATTTCACGGTAAATGGCTCCGATTTCCTTGATGTTATCCAGATATTCCTGCTTGCCGGTTATATACCATGTCATACGGACAATATGATTTGGCCCGGCACCTCCCTCTTTCAAAACCGTAAGGGTGTTCAGCAAAACCTGGCGAACCTGGCCGGTCAGGTCTTTGGCTTCAAACACCTCATCCGGCGTCCAGCCAACCTGTCCGGAGGTAAATACCATCCGGCCTTTAGCGGAAATAGCGTTTGAATACCCTTTTGGCCGGGGCCATCCGGGAGGAAGTAATATTTCCATGTTAATCTGCTCCTGCTTTTTTTACCTAAACCAGCCACTCTTGAAACTTTGTTTTTAAATCATCCGGAATGCTAGTGGCTTTACTGGTGTCCATATCAACAAAAGCCAAAACGCACTTGGTCGTGAACCGCAGTTCTCCATCTGTACTGGCGGTTATTTCCAATTCGAAGGATGACCGGCCAACTTTTATCAGCCTTAGAGAAAAATCCAGGATATCGCCTAGCCGCCCGACCTTGAAAAAGTCCGTTTCAATATGGACCATCGGGACCCCTTTGCGATCTTCAAGGTGAATTTTTGTGAAGGGTTCACCAATTTTAGCAAACCACTCTTCAATGGTTTCATTGATCATTTCGAAATAGCGCGGATAAAAAACAATTCCCGCCGGGTCGGTATGCCCGAACATCACTTTTCTCTGGTAGCTGAATTGTTTCATTTTTACTTGCCTCCAAAATCCTTCACGCGCAATTTAAAACGTTGGATTTTTCCAGTTTCGGTTTTGGGAAGTTTGTTCAAAAATTCAATTGCCCGCGGGTATTTGTAAGGGGCTATGGTGGCCTTAACATAGTCTTGCAATTCTTGAACCATTTTCGGGCCAGGGTTAGTCCCTTCATTCAAAACTACAAAAGCTTTGACGATTTGCCCTCGTTTTTCATCCGTA